>CALELJ010000244.1 GCA_937902445.1 uncultured Treponema sp.
AAAGAAATACCGTTTTCTGCGTTTGTAGAAGCCTGGTTCAAACCGCGGATCTGTGAACGCATTTTTTCAGAAACTGCGAGTCCTGAAGCATCGTCACCTGCGCGGTTGATTTTTTCTCCTGAAGAGAGCTTTTCCATATCTTTTGTGTTGGCAAGCTGAGTTACTCCCAACTGGCGATTGGAAAACATTGCGGACATGTTGTGGTTGATTACCATAGTTTGTTCCTCCGTGGATATAAATGGTCAAATCCTTTTGACCAGTGTGTAAAAGATTACATCTGTATTACAAGGCTACATCTGCAATCTTTTACGTTGAATCACCTGACTGCTGTCTTCTACGAAGTTGAACAATCATAGCTTTTCATTATTATATTCGGCAGAACTTTACTAAAACTTTAATGTTTTTTTCAAAAAAATTAAAAAAAATAAAAAAAGGCACGACCCATTGGATCATGCCTTTCATACCCTGATTTATGGCTTTGCTACTCAGTCTTATAGCTGTCAACAATCTGTTTTACGGAATCGGCCAGCTTTACGTTGTCCTCAGATTTGACAACGGCTTCCTGGGCATAGCTCTTCATCTGGTCAAGGTTCTCGTTTGCCTTGCTTGATCTGTCGACAATTTCGTCTGCCTCAGCCTTGAGGTTTGCAATCTGTTCTTCAAGAGTGTTGTTCTTTGACTTGAGCTGGGCAGAGGACTCTGAGATTGCCTTTGATGAATCTTCAATAAGGTCCATCATTTCCTTGATCTTGTCAGATTCCATTGTCTGCTGGACGATTTTACCCTTTACGGACTGAATTGAAGCGTCCATGCTGTGGATGCTCTGTTCAAGATCGTCAAAAGATTTTGTGGAATTTGCGGATGCCGATGCAATTTCACGAATGGAATTCTCAATGTTCTGAACAACTTCCTTAATGGACTTGGACTGAACGGCAGAATTTTCGGCCAGTGTTCTGATTTCATTTGCTACGACGCTGAATCCCTGTCCGGCGGTTCCTGCGTGTGCGGCCTCGATGGCGGCGTTCATGGCAAGAAGG
>CALELJ010000245.1 GCA_937902445.1 uncultured Treponema sp.
TTGTTTTATAAAAAATTAGTGATGCTTCTGCTGAAATCTTTTGAGCATTGCAACGCCATTCTTTTTTCCGTTGTAAACGAATCCACCGTCCCAGTATTCAAGAGCTGCAAACAAAGCGTTTCCACCATCCTGGTCATCAGATCTCTTTGTACGGAAAGAAACATAATTTGAAAGCTCTTCAAAGTTTGATTCATGCAGACAGTCAAGGCGCTTTTTATTGAAATCATTCCATTTTTCAAGATCCTTGAATCCTTCACCTTCATCTTCAACGATGATGTGTGCGTGTGTAGCGCTGAATGAATACCATACATGAACCTGCTTGTTGAGATCACAGTTATTTCCATGCTTAACAGCATTTTTGATAACTTCACTGATCTGCTGTTCAAGAAGGTTGATTTCCTTGATTTCAAGAGGTGCAGACTGAACTATCAAAAGTGTAAAATAGCGAATCTGTCTGAAGTTAGATGGGAATGCTTTATAAAGCATGTTTGTCTTGTCGAACAATGGGTCATTTCCGTCTGAACGAAGCTCTTTGAGTTCTTCCATTTTGCATCTCCTTTAAATCTATTCATTAATCATGAGCAATGCTTCTTCAACGCTATTTGCAATAGGGAAGTAGCCCATAAGTTTTGTAAGCTCAATAACTTTCTTTACTGAACCATGAACGTTTGAAATATAAAGTTTAAGGTTCATCTTTTTGATTGTAGAACAGATATAAATGAGAGCACCGATTCCAGACGAGTCAATATAGTCTACCTGTTCAAGATTGATTACAAAAGATTTTACGTTTTTCTCAAGCATCTTCATAACAAGTTCCTTGAGCTTGTAGGAATTGTACAAGTCCATTTCACCATTTACATCAATGATGTAGACTTCTCCATTCTTCCTTATTTTAAGTTCCATAAGTTTACTCCTTAATGCTCGGTTTTACTCAAAATTTTATTACAAGCAACGATTGGTCATCATGCTGACTGCTGTTGCCAATATACTTCTTGATATCGGCTTTTACCAAATTTGCGATATCTTTTCCGGATTTAGAAGCATTCAAAGAAACTATCTTAAGTAATGATTCCTTTGGATACTGTTGTCCCTGTTCATTCAAGGCTTCTACAAGTCCGTCAGTATATGTTACAAGGATATCACCAGTTTTAATATCTTGCAAGATATCTTTATAAGAAGACTCCTTGTCAACACCGATAGGCTCACTTGCAGTAGAAATCTGTTCTACTGTATTTTTTTCTGAATCGTAATAGAAGACCGGTGTTGTTCCGCCTGTTGCGATTTCTGCTACTTTTTTAGTAGGATCGTAATTGATAAGTGCACATGAGGCAAAGTGGTCTGTGCTGAAACTTTCAGCTGAAATACCATGATTTACCCATTCAAGGATTGTTCCAGCCGATTTCTTTGTATTGACAACAAGACGGAGCATGGCACGAAGCATTGACATTACGATGACGCTGTTTATACCCTTGCCGGCAACATCGCTCATGACAAAAGAAATTCTGTCTTTTCTTGATACAATGACGTCGTAGTAGTCACCGCAAACGCCTTCCTCAGGATTCCAGATTGTTCCAAGCTGAATGCCAGGAAGTACTGGAAGTTTTGATGGATGAAGTATCTGCTGAATGCTTGTTGCAATCTGAGCTTCCTTGATGAGATTGTTATGCTCCATTATTTCATTAACGGACATGACAGTCTTGATGGATGTAGTTGCAAAATCAGCGAGCATGACTGCCGACTTGAGGTTTTCTTCTGTGAATACAGGTTTTTCGTGAGTTCTTGCAAGTGCAATTACACCAATTACTGTATCATTTATCTTCATAGGAAGCATGATGTAGCTTCCGCATTCAAGGAATTCCTCAGGACCGTTCTGATAGATTCTGGCATCATTCTGAGGCTTTGTAATAAGTTCAGGTTTTCCTGCTGTTGCAACTTCACCAAAAATGTTTTCGCGAAGAGGGAATGATGCAAATTTGAAATTTGTGGCAATACGGATAGGCTTGTGAGGCATGTCACTTGGAAGCTTATATGGAGGAGGGAAGTCTCCGTCGAATGACTTGACTGTAATGACATCCTCAAAATCATCTACGAGAAGAATTGCACCACCATCAGCCTGGACTTCATCACGGATTGTTTTGTTCACATAATCAAGGAGCAACGAAAGACCGTTTTTATCAGAGAAACATTCTGTAGCCTTTGCTGAAAATCCATAGCTGAGCTGAAGGGCACGTGATTCCTCATCAGTTGTCTGGATCGATTTTGCTTCGATGACCTGGGCATATGCCTGGGCTGTACTTTTTTCAGCTTCGTTTACAGAGTGTGGAACAAGCTTTCTGATTTCCCTTGGCTCGAAAGTGCAGAGGATTATTGCATACGGAATAACAATGGCCAATGCAATGACAAGTGCACATGCGAAAAAACCAAAAGCATTTGTCTGGTCTTCCGAGAAAAGAACCTTGACTGCAGATACAAGGCTTCCAGCTCCAATTATTATCGTTGAAAGATAAGCAATGAAACTGATTCTGGCTGTCTTCTTTTTCTTTATCGCAGAAAAAAGAATCAGCATAATTACAGAAATCGCAGTAATCACAAACAGAGGAATATAAGCAAAAGTATTTTCCAAAAGAATCAAAATTATATCTCCTTACTGCATATTGACGGAATTATCCGAAAATACTGACTTTCAGTTTAACATTGAAATATTTCACCGTCAAGTTTTTAATGTATTTTTCGGGTTAAATCTCCAAAATCACTATTCCGTGGCTGCCTTGCGAAAAAGTTTTTTCATTTTCAATCTTGCAAGCCTGTTCTTTATCCGCCTTGCCAGCGGAATCTTTCCATACTGTTCTGTAAATCCCACTGCGGCGTCTTCAAGCGGGAATTCATTGCCAAACTTCTGCTTCAGTTCATCCCAGTATTTTATGAGGAACAGATAGAGGTCCGCATTTGTACGTCCCTTGAACCTTTTGATGATCTTTCTGCTGGCAATTACTTTTATGACTGGAAGATAGACGTTCTGAAACCATGACAGAACAGCTTCTTCCATAGGAATTTCTTCCGTTTTGCTGGTGTTTATGTAGTATTTATGGCAAAGAATGTGGTTGTATGCCTCATCATACTGGCCCGGAGTACTGAAATCCAGACACCAGTAGTCTGTTATGTCGCCGAAATTTGTTTCCGCATAAAAAACGCGTTTTTCATAGTCAAGAACCTGCCTGATCATCTGTTTTTTTGTGCTGCCAGGCTTCAGTTTTATTTCGCTCTGAAGGCAAACTACCTCCGCGTCGATGTTTTCGATGTGCTTTGATTTTGCCACCGATACCCTGTGGTTTCCGTCTCTGACAAAATACAGTCCGCCAAGTTCATAAACGCTGATGGCCGGAAGGATGATGTCCTGATAATGGGCCATGTCCACGTGTTCCCAGCGGTTTTTAAGGAAATTGCTTTTTGGAAAGAAGTGGTTGTCAAAATCTGAATAGCGCCCCTCGCTGCCGACTATGTGGTCAACCGGAATGACCTGCATTCCCTTGTACACTTCGTTTTTAGGTCTGAGGAGTGTCTTTATGTCCTGAAGTGAAATCAGTTTTGCTTCCTCTGGATTCAAGAGGTGCTGGATTTCATTGATCAAAGCCTTGCTGTGGGCCTTGCTGAAATCGTCATCTGTCTGTGAGGATAGATATGATTGGTTCAAGTTTGTCTCCTTTAGTTGCATCCTGCTGAAATTCTACGACCAGGTGGCTGTATGCGTTTACTACAGTTGTTTTACCCGTTACAGTCACCCGTTTTGCCTGCAGGTCGTATAAATGTATGTGTCCATGAATCAATAAACCTGGTTTGAATTTTTTTATGAACCAGTTGAAGCATTCAAATCCCTTGTGGCACGGATCTTCCTTGTCGTGGATGTGACGGGGTGATGCGTGTGTCAGAAAAACGTCGCAATAGCGTCCGTATCTAATTTTGTTCCATAACAAAGACGGAACAAGGGCAAGAAGCTGTCTTTTCATCTGGCCTTCAGTAAACTGGGCCTGGCCGTTGTTGTATCTTATGCTTCCAGTAACGCCGGAAATCAAAAGCGGTGTTGTCTTTCCGTCAGGCAAGGTGAAATTCAGATAACGGTTTTTTATTGTCCTGTTGCTGACATAATCCGCCCCGTGGCTGTGTTTTCCCTGCTGAAAACCCGGATTGTGCATTTCCGGAATGTCACCGAATGAGGTCTTCTTGTAGTACTTGTATTCGCTTAAATCGTGGTTTCCGAAGACAAAAAAAGTAGGCTTTGAAAGGGAATCCACTATGAAATCGATGTATTCCATGGAAAGATCACCTGCGCAGAAAACCGCATCAACATCACCATATCTTTCCTTTACTGTTGTTGAGTAGATTAGAGGATCAATCTGGTCTGACACAAGGAGAAACTTCATTTTACAGGCCGGCTTTTTTGAACAGGGCTTCAAGAATGTCTTTTGATACGAGGACAATAGGTCTTCCGTCCGCAAAAGAATGGGCTGAAGGAGAGAAGTCTGAGCATGTGAAAATGATTCCCTTTACATAGTTCTTGGCCTTGAGCACATCAGCCATCTTGCGTACTATGGAGTCTTCCAATGGTTCCGTAGAACGGTAGAACTGGGCGAAAATGATCTGCTGCTTTGCATTCATCCAGGATTCTTTCTTTTCCTCGGTTGCAAGCATCTGGCATCCAAATTTTGTTGTCTCGATCTTCTGACTTACAAGGCTGTATCCTGCAGCGGCAACTTTTTTGCAAAGTTCCATGAACTGTGCGTTGTTTGCCGTAAGATATTCCTTGATTCCATCGTTTGTCTCAAGTTCTTTGTACTGGCTGAGCTTGGTTCCGACATCCTTGAACTTGCTGTTGACGGCAAATACGGTTTCCCACTGTTCGATGGCTTTTTCAATCTTTCTGTTTTTTTCGTAGCAGACACCAAGAAAATAACGTGCGTACAGGGTTTCCTGATTTTTAGGATCCTTTGTGTTTTTTATGGCCCTTTCAAAAGTGTCAACGGCCTTGTCGTTCTGGTCGGCCATCATGAGGCAGATTCCCTTTTCAACGAGAGCTTTCTGCTTGAATTCCGGAGAACGTTCCGCCTTTTCGAGAAGCTTTACGGCTGTTGGAAGATCCTTTGTTTCCTTGCATACTTTTCCAAGATAATAGTAGTTTTCATAGTTTTCAGGGTTCAGTTTGATTGAAGATTCAAGAGCCTGTTTTGCCTGTGTGTAGTTCTTGTTTCTGAAAAGAAGTCGACCTGCGGCTGTGTAGGCCCTCGCATTCTTCCTGTCATGCATGATGGTCTTCTGATAGAAGCCCATGGCAAGCTTTGCGTTCCCCGTTTCTTCATATAGTTCAGCAGCCTTGAAGCTGTGGTCCGTATTGTTAGGTTCAAGTTTTGTGAGAAGGAGGTATTCCTTGAGGGCTTCACCGTTCTGGTTGAAACGTCTGTAAAGAAGCGCCATGTCCTTTCTGAATTCGGCTTCTGGAATTTCTCCGTTGAAAAGAGCATTCTGGTTTACTGTCTTGAATTCCATGAAAGCAAGTTCATGCTTGTTGTCCTGAAGGTAGGCTTTCCCAAGGTAATAGTGGGCTACATAATTGCGGGGGTTTTTGGTGATGATTGACTTTGCGCAACGCTGGGCAGCCTGGTATTTACCTTCCTTGAGAAGACGTGGAACTCCATCAAGCTTTGAAGGAAAGAGAAAATTTTTGAATATTACAATTGATACGACTGCAATCAAAGCTATAAGAATTGCAGCAACAACGACAAACCCTAGTGAACCCATTTTTCTCCACCGCACTAATTGTTGGATGTCTTAAAAACGTGATTTTTAAGAAACACCCTAGTTTAAATTATATTATATAGCATAAAAAGGTAATATTTCAACAATTGCCCACGGGAACGGTAAAATTATAGAAGAATTTCAGCAGGTGCTATAAAATTCACCTGAAAAATGGTAGATAATATAACGATGAAGTGTAGAATTTTTATTGCCGTCTGTATGTTTTTTCTCGGCGGCATCAGTTTTTCCCAGTCCGCTGATTTCCTTAAGGGAGAATCTCTCTTTAAAGAAAACAAGGTGGAGGAAGCGGTTCCGTTTTTAAAAAGTGCCATCAGCCAGGGGAACAATCCAAAGGCCTATAATTATCTTGCCCTGTCGTATCATAAGCTTGGAATGTTCCAGGAAAGCCTTGAGGTGTGTTCCGATGGAATGAAAGTTTCCGGAACAGACAAGAAAATACTTGCTTTCAATGCCGGAAACATATGTTTTGACATGGGGGAATATTATACTGCTGAAAGATGGTATTCACTTGCCATTGCTGCCAACAGGATATATGCACCGCCAGTATTGAACAGGGCAAATGCTGAACTCAAGCAGAAGAAATATCTTGCAAGTCTTGAGGATTACAAGCTGTATCTGGATCTTTCGCCGAATGACAGGCAGAAACCTGAGATTGAACAGATCATTGCTCTTCTGGAAGGCTGGAAAAAGGCTGAGGAAGACAGGATTGCTGAAGAAGAACGCATTAAGGCTGAGGAAGCAAGGATTATTGCGGAGCAGAGGCGACTTGAAGCAGAGGAAGCTGCCAGGGCCAACGGAAATGATGCTGCTGTTGTCCAGAAAGAAAACGGTCAGCTTGATGCGGCCTTGCAGGAACAGTTGAATGCAAAATTCGCGGAACAGGCTGCAATGCTTGAAGCCCAGCGTGAAGAACTTAAGAAACTTATAGAAGAACAGAAGGCAAACCAGGAAGCTCAGAAAGCGGAAACTGCAAGACGTGAGATAGAGGCTGCCAGAAGGGAAGAAGAAGCCGCACTTAGAGCAGCGGAAGCTGCAAAAAAGGCTGAGGAAGATGCCGCACGAAGAAGAAAACTTCTTGAGGATGTAGCTGCATCCTTGCAGAATTCGGAAAGTTCCAATCTAAATGCAGGTACAGAGGGGGCTGTAGATTATGGCTACGAAACAGAACTTGAATAGTGAAACAGAAGAAAAGGTAAAGAAAACAACGGCAAAAAAAACTGCCGCTGCAACTAAAAGGACAAAAAAAACTGAAGCAGAGTCAGAAAGCGGGACAAAGAAGCCTAGGACAACTAAGAAAAAGGCTGAAACTTCTGACTCTGAGGCAACTGAAAAGAAACCTGCCGCAAGAAAAAGAACGGCTGCTTCAAAGTCAACTTCTGCCGCTGAAAGTGGAGCTGAAACTAAGAAGACGGTTTCTGCCGGGAAGACTACAGCCGGGAAGAGGACAGCAAAGGCTGCTTCAAAGAGTTCCGCTGTAAAAGAAAAAACTGATGACACAAAAGTGGCAACTGTCAAAAAAACAGCGGCAAAGGCTTCTACCGGAACAGGAAAAACGACTGCACGGAAAACTTCCGTAAAGAAGGCAGAAAAAGAAGTAACTGAGGAAGCACCTGAGAAACCAGTTCTTTCTCCTACAGGAGTCATGCCAAAAATCAATGTGGCTGATGCTGGTTCCATAGAAAATAAGGATGTTCCTTTGAAAATGGATGCAAAGGACGATTCGACGGTTCTTGCGGAAAGGTATGTGGAGACTTCGCTTGAAGTTTCTGAATCGGATTCCATTGCTTCTGATAAAAATGAAGACTTCAAGGCTTTGGAACAGATGATGCAGACTGCGGGGCTTAGAAAAAAGTCCGAGGGCACATACGCACAATATAAGGAAAAGAAGGACGGCAGAAAATGGCTGCTTCTGATTCTTCTGCTGCTTGGACTTTTTGGTACTGGCATTGGTATCGGAATCAAATTTTTTTCAGGCAGTGGCATTGAGAAAACAATACAGAGCACTGAAGATATAATTGCATATTGTGAAAAATTGATTGAGAAGGGGGACTATGCCCAGGCATTGGGAATTCTTTCTGGACTTAACATTAACGGTTCCGATGAACATTCCCTTTCTCTCAGAAATCAGATAAATGCGCTCATGAAATCCGGCTTTGAGAAAGCAGTTGCCGAGGGCAGGGAAAATGAGATTTTCGATGTTGCCGAAAACCTTTTAAAAAAAGGAAAATATTCCGAGGCCTTGAAAATTCTTGCTTCCGGGGCTTCTCTTGCTGGAGACGATGAGAAAACCGCCGCTGTCAGAAATAGAATACATGATCTTGAAAAAAACATCGTTGAAAAAGCCGTTTCTGAAGGTCATGCCCAGGATGTTGTCGATACGGCAAAAAAACTCATTGGCGACGGTGAATTCCTGCCGGCTATGGAAATTCTTGATTTGCTTGATATTAAGGGAAATGATGCGGAATCAAGAATGCTCAGAAATCAGATTTACTCCCTTAAAAAGGATGCTGTCAAGAAATCTGTTGCCGACGGAAAGACGGAAGATATTCTTGATTTCATCGATAACCTGACAAAGAACGGGGATGCTTTAAATGCCCTTGAATATCTTTCCTATGTTGAAATTGATGGTAATGATGAGAATGCTGATTCTCTCAGGGAACGGCTTGCAGAACAGAAAAAGGATGCCCTGAAAAAAGCATTTGATGATGGAAAGCAGGAAGAGATTATCGCAAAGGCAAAACAGATGATTTCTGACGGTGACTATGAAACAGCGCTGGGGTTCTTGAGTTCAATGAAGCCTGAAGGCGATGACCTTGAGTCCAGGGCTTTTAGGAATACACTGAAAAGTCTCACAAACGATACTGTCGAGAGGGCTCTGGCTGAAGGCAGAATTGATGATGTGCTGAAAACCGCGGATTCTCTGTCTAATAACGGTCTGTATGCTGATGCTGTTGAATTGCTTGACATGATTGATATAAGCGGAAATTCAACTGAAGCCAATGCCCTTAGGGACAAGGTGAACGGAAGAAAAAAAGAAATTGTTGACAGGGCAGTTGAGAACGGAAAGGCCGGACAGTTTATTGAAAATGCTGAAAGAATGATCGAAGACGGAGATTATTCAGGTGCGGTCAAACTTTTGAATTCAGCTAAAATTGAAGGCAATGACAGTGAATCAAAAAAACTTCAAAAGGAAGTCGAGGCCCTTAAGAAAGCTGCGGTCAGAAAGGCTGTTGAAGAAGGCAGGGGTGAAGAGATTCTTGATACGGCTGAAAAGATCATGAGAAATGGTGATTACAAAGGTGCTGAAGAAATTCTTTCTGAACTTCTTGGTTCTGGAAACAGTCCTGAAGCAAAGGCCTTGAAAGAAAAAGCTGAACGGATGAAAAGACAGAATGAGATTCTTGCCATGGGTCAGGGAATGACAGATGATGAAAAAACTGCTCTGGCGGAAAAACTCATTAAAGAAGGCCGTTATGATGAGGCATTGGCTTTGCTCAATTCAATCGATGCCAGTGGCAATGATAAGGACAGCAAA
>CALELJ010000246.1 GCA_937902445.1 uncultured Treponema sp.
ATACGTTTAGCCTGTTTGTCCAAAGATTCCATAGAACGGAGAAGTGGAGTTTTCTTATCAAGAGCTTCACCTGTGTAAGAACAGAAAGCTGTTGGAATACAAAGTGTATGTTCCTTGATGAATGGATATGATGTTGGATCCCAAACTGTATAACCGCGGGCTTCGAATGTTGCACGGTGACCGCCGTTAGGGAAAGAAGAAGCATCAGGTTCACCCTTGACGAGTTCCTTTCCGCTGAATGTCATGATTACTGTTCCATCGTCCTGTGGATTGATGAAGCTGTCATGCTTTTCTGCTGTAATTCCTGTAAGTGGCTGGAACCAGTGTGCGAAGTGTGTTGCACCGTTTTCAATTGCCCATTCCTTCATTGCGTGAGCAACAACGTTGGCAACATCAAGCTGAAGTGGTTCGCCGTTATCCAAAGTCTTCTTGAGTGCTTTGAATGTTTCCTTTGGAAGACGATCTTTCATTGTCTTCTGGTTGAAAACCATGCTTCCGAAAAGTTCTGGTACATTTGTCATTTTATAACCCCCAAATATTATTGAAATAAAAAAGGCGACAATAGATGCGTCATGACACGTCTGCCATCACGCGACCCCATTGTCGCCTCTAAAGCCTTTAGGCCTTTTACTTACCAAAATAAAAAACGCCGCTGATACCTTCATTGGAATCAACGGCGCCTTTGTCGTATGTCCATAATCTACAATACCAGCAAAAAAGTTACTTGTATTTTTCGGAACTAAT
This sequence comes from uncultured Treponema sp., assembly GCA_937902445.1. Lineage (GTDB taxonomy): Bacteria > Spirochaetota > Spirochaetia > Treponematales > Treponemataceae > Treponema_D. The sequence goes on from CALELJ010000246.1 coordinate 745, forward strand.
CTACTTTTTGCTACCAGCCTCTGCACTTGCCTTTACGAAGCCGGAGAAAAGCGGATGAGGCCTGTTTGGACGGCTCTTGAATTCCGGATGGAACTGAACTCCAACGTAGAAATCATTCTCCGCAATTTCGACAGTCTCAACGATGTATCCGTCTGGACTTGTTCCGCTGATTGTAAGACCTGCGTTTTCAAGCTGCTCACGGAATTCATTGTTGAACTCATAGCGGTGACGATGGCGTTCGCTGATCTTTTCAGCACCATAGCATTTTTCCATCATAGTGCCGCTCTTGATTTTGCAAGGGTATGCGCCCAGACGCAGAGTTCCGCCTTTATTGACATCATCATTCTGATCAGGAAGGAAATCGATGATCTTGTACTGGTTGTCAGGATCAAATTCACCGCTGTTTGCATTTTTCATACCGGCAACATATCTTGCAAAACTGATACAGGCAATCTGCATACCAAGACAGATTCCAAGATACGGAACATTGTTTTTGCGGCAGTAGTTGGCTGCAAGAATCATTCCTTCAACTCCACGCTCACCGAATCCACCAGGAACAATGACACCGTCAACTTCAGAAAGAATTTCCACAACCGTAGAATCGTTTATCGTCTCGCTGTCGATCCACTTGATATCAACATCAGCACCGATACCATAACCTGCATGGCGCAAGGCTTCAGCAACTGAAAGATAGGCATCATGAAGCTGAACATATTTGCCCACAAGACCAATGGTAACTTTCTTGTTGAGGTTGTGGATCTTGTCCAGCATTGCATTCCATTCAGAAATGTCGGCTTCAGGACTTGTGATTCCAAGAAGACGGCAGACTGTATCACTCATGTGCTGCTTCTTAAGCATGACAGGAACTTCATAAAGACTTGGCAATGTGAGGTTTTCAATTACGCAGTCTTCTGAAACGTTACAGAACATGGCAACCTTCTTGAAAATTGAAGGTTCAAGTTTTTCATCACAGCGCAGAACGATGATATCCGGTTTGATACCCATGCCCTGGAGTTCCTTTACGCTGTGCTGTGTCGGCTTTGTCTTGTGCTCGTCGGAACCACTCAGGAACGGAAGAAGAGTAACGTGAATGTAGATTGCATTTTCACGGCCTACTTCAAGACCAACCTGACGGATTGCCTCGATGAAAGGCTGGCTTTCAATGTCACCTGTTGTTCCGCCTACTTCTGTAATTACAACATCCGCACCTGTTTCCTTTCCAACATTGTAGATGAAGCTTTTGATTTCATTTGTAATATGCGGAATAACCTGAACCGTCTCACCAAGGTATTCACCACGGCGTTCCTTGTTGAGGACATTCCAGTAAACTTTTCCTGAAGTGAGATTTGAATACTTGTTCAGGTTTTCATCGATGAAGCGTTCGTAGTGACCAAGGTCAAGGTCTGTTTCAGCACCATCTTCAGTAACATAGACTTCACCGTGCTGATACGGACTCATTGTACCAGGATCGACATTGATATATGGATCAAGTTTCTGGGATGCAACCTTAAGTCCACGTGACTTGAGGAGGCGGCCAAGAGATGCAGCGGTGATTCCCTTACCAAGACCGGAAACAACTCCGCCCGTGACGAAAATATACTTTGTATTTTTCATAAAGGGCTCCTACAGATTTGAATATCCCATTAGGAAACTGTCAATTTCCCTTGCACATTCACGACCTTCAGCAATTGCCCATACAACAAGGGACTGACCGCGTCTCATGTCACCGCAAGCAAAAACCTTGTCTACGCTGGTTCTGTATTTGCCTTCGTCAGCTGCAACAGTTCCGCGTGGAGTCATTTCTGTACCAAAAGCCTTTGGAGTATATTCTTCTGCACCAAGGAATCCTGCGGCAACAAGAATCATGTCAGCCTTAAGTTCCTTTTCCGTGCCTTCGATTTCACAAAGTTTTCTCTGGCCGTCAACATTTCTGAATTCAACCTGAACAGTCTTAACGCCAGTTACGTGACCGTCCTTCTGGTAGATTTCCTTGATTGTTGTCTTGTATACGCGAGGATCTTCTCCCTGTGTTGCGATAACTTCCATCTGGCCGTAGTCTGTCTTGAGAACCTTTGGCCACTGTGGCCATGGATTGTTTTCTGCGCGCTCAACAGGAGGCTTTGGCATCATTTCAAGTGCAACAACATTTGCAGCCCCAAGGCGGACACATGTACCTGTACAGTCATTTCCTGTATCACCGCCACCAACGATGATTACATGCTTTCCCTGAGGATCCATGTCACCAAGAGCAATAGGTCCCTTCGACAGGCTCAGGGATCCTAAGCGAACAACTTCCTTTGTAACTGCTGTAAGGAAATCAACGGCAGGATAAATTCCGACTGAATCTTCACCGGCAACATTGAGCTTGCGTGCCTTTTTTGCACCACAACAAAGTGCAACGGCATCAAAGTCCTTGAGAAGGTCTTCTGCCTTTTTGTCAGCACCTACATTTGCATTGCATACAAACTCAACGCCTTCTGCTTTCATAAGATCAACACGGCGGTCGATGATTTTCTTATCAAGCTTCATGTTTGGAATGCCGTACATCAAAAGTCCACCAACGTGGTCTTCGCGTTCAAAAACTGTAACGCTGTGTCCGCGGCGGTTGAGCAGATCTGCAACAGCAAGACCTGCAGGGCCTGAACCAACGACTGCGATTTTCTTTCCGCTTCTTACCTTTGGAACCTGTGGCTTCATGTAGCCAGACTCAAAGGCTTTCTCGATGATGTAAAGTTCGTTGTCGTGGATTGTAACAGGATCCTTGATGTCCTTTCCATCGCTGTAATCTTTTTCCATTGAGATACAGTTACATGCCTTTTCGCAGAGGGCTGGACATACACGGCCTGTGAATTCCGGGAAACTTGAAGTCTTCAAAAGTCTCCAGGCTGCCATGTCGTACTGGCCCTTGTAAAGTGCATCGTTCCATTCAGGAATGAAGTTGTGGAGCGGACATCCTGTTACCATTCCGCCAAGCTTGATGGCACTCTGGCACATAGGTACACCGCAGTTCATACAGCGGCTTGCCTGCTTGCGTCGGTCTTCGTCGTTGAGCAGGACGTGCATCTCATTAAAATTCTGAAGACGGATTTTCGGTTCAATCCAGTCGTTTTCTATTCTTGTATATTGTATAAATCCGTTAGCCTTTCCCATTTGTAAGTAACTCCTTTTTATGCTGTAACCTTCTTGAAAGCTTCAAGCAAAGCATCGTCGTGGTTCATTCCGGCAGCTTCTGCCACCGCAATTTCCTTGAGTACCTTTGCATAGTCATTAGGAATGATCTTCTTGAAGCTCTTGAGGCTCTTGTCCCAGTCAGAAAGGATTTCCTTTCCTCTTGCACTGCCTGTCTCAGCAACATGCTTTTCAACAAGAGATTTTACAACATCAATATCATGTTCTTCAGAAAGTTCACTCATGGTTACAAGTTCACCGTTAAGGCGCTGGTAAAGGTCATGGTTTTCATCGAGAACGTAGGCAACACCACCGGACATACCTGCAGCGAGGTTGCGTCCTGTAGAACCGAGGATTACGGCTGTTCCGCCTGTCATATATTCAAGACCGTGGTCACCGCATCCTTCAGCAACAACTGTTGCACCAGAGTTTCTTACGCAGAATCTTTCACCGGCAATACCATTGATGAATGCCTGACCGCTTGTAGCACCAAAGCAGCATACGTTACCTACGATGATGTTTTCTTCAGCCTTGTAAGCGGCATCCTTAGGAACGGAAACTACAATTTTTCCACCGCTCAAGCCCTTTCCAAGACCGTCGTTTGCATCACCTGTAAGACGCATTGTAAGTCCCTTAGGAATGAAGGCACCAAAGCTCTGGCCACCGCCACCGTTTGCATTTACAACAAAACTGTCTTCTTCCAGTGTATTTCCAAATGCCTTCTGGATTTCTGAACCGAGGATCGTACCTACAGTTCTGTCTGTAGAAGAAACGGTTACATCGAAAGATCCCTTCTTTGACTTTGAAACCTTGGCAAATGCTGGAAGCAAAGTCTTTTCATCGACAGTCTTTTCAAGTTCAAAGTCAAATACATCTTCAGGAACAAAGTGAGTAGCGGACCCTTCGACTGCACTCAGGGATCCTGATTGTGAAGAGAGGATCACTGAGCCTGTCGAAGTGTCCCTTGCTAAAATTCTTGACATATCAACAAGGTTTGCCCTTTCGAAAGCACCCTTTTCCTTGATTCCAAGAAGTTCGCTGTGACCGCACATTTCTTCTACGCTGTGGAAACCAAGTTTTGCCATGATTTCGCGGAGTTCCTGTGCAATGAACTTCATGAAGTTTTCAACGTATTCAGGTTTTCCAGTAAAGCGCTTTCTGAGTTCACTGTTCTGAGTTGCAACACCAAATGGACATGTATCCAGGTTACATACACGCATCATTGCACAACCCATTGTGATGAGAGGTGCTGTTGCAAAACCGAATTCTTCCGCACCAAGCAGACATGCGATGGCAACATCACGGCCGCTCATAAGCTTACCGTCTGTTTCGATTACAACGCGGCTGCGAAGTCCGTTCTGGATCAAAGTCTGATGTGTTTCTGCAAGACCAAGTTCCCAAGGAAGACCTGCGTGATGGATAGAGCTCAATGGAGCAGCACCTGTTCCGCCGTCGTGTCCTGAAATAAGGATAACCTGAGCACCAGCTTTTGCAACACCGGCTGCGATTGTTCCGACTCCTGCTTCTGAAACAAGCTTTACTGAAATACGTGCGGCTCTGTTTGCATTCTTAAGGTCGTAGATAAGCTGTGCAAGGTCTTCGATAGAATAAATATCGTGGTGTGGTGGTGGCGAAATAAGTGAAACACCAGGAGTTGCGTAACGAGTTGTAGCAATCCATGGATAAACTTTTTTGCCAGGTAAGTGTCCACCTTCACCAGGCTTAGCACCCTGAGCCATCTTAATCTGAATTTCTTTTGCAGAAAGAAGATATTCTTCTGTTACACCAAAACGACCAGATGCAACCTGTTTAATTGCTGAATTATATTCAGTTCCA
>CALELJ010000247.1 GCA_937902445.1 uncultured Treponema sp.
GGCTGTTACAAATAGTATTCAACTTCCTGAACCTTACCCGCATAGTCGAGTATTTCAAGAATTTCTGTTCTGTATTTCAAAAACTGATTCTGGCTTCTCACTCGAGGAAAGCCAAGATCAATTTTTATTACCTTTTCAACTTTTGCAGGACGGGCTGTCATTACCACAACGTAGTCGCTCATGTAGACGGCTTCATCCACATCATGGGTCACCATGACCACAGTCATTTTGTTTTCCTTCCACAACCGGAGGATTTCATCCTGCATGTTCATCCTTGTAAACGCATCAAGAGCACCAAGCGGTTCATCCAGAAGGAGGATGTCAGGACGCCCAACAAGAGCTCTTGCAAGACTTGCACGCTGATTCATTCCGCCTGAAACCTGATGGGGAAATGACTTTTCAAAACCCCTGAGGCCGACCATATCGATGTAGGAAGACACATCTTCCTTTCTGTTCTTGAAAATCTTCCTTGCCTTGAGACCAAAGGAAATATTGTCCTCAATCGTAAGCCATGGGAAAAGATTTGCTGGCTGGAAAGCAAACCCCCTGTCACTGCCAGGCTTCTTCACTTTGCTGCCACTTGCAAAAATTTCACCAGCAGTAGGTGTCTCAAGACCTGCAATACATCGGAGCAAAGTCGTCTTTCCACATCCGGAAGGACCAATCAGACTGACAAAACTTCCAGGCTCAATATCGAGGTGAACATCATTCAATGCAGTCACCTGACCGTTATCCTTTGTATCAAAAATTTTCGTAACACCATCTATCTTAATTTCGCCTTTCATTACTAACCGCTCCCATCAAAGAACCTGATCTTTCTGCCATGCCAGAAGACGGCCACGCAGAACCGTCAACCCTGTCAAAATTGTTGAACAGAAAACCGCAATCAGAATCAAACCTGCATATACGCCTTTGTACAGCATCATTGATTTCTGCCAGCTGATGAACCATCCCAATCCGTATTTCGCACCGAACATTTCAGCAGTCATCAGTGCGATGAAAGCTGAACAGACACCATAGAAAAATCCCTGGAAAATGCTTGGCAGACTCGCAGGAACACCAATCCTGAGTATCTGGAAATATTTACCGGCGCCCAAAGTCCTTCCGACTTCAAAATACGCCTTTGAAATATTCTGGATGCCGGCACTTGTCATCATGACAACAGGAAACCAGACTGAAAGTGCGATTATGAATGCACTCGCCTGAAACGTAGTTGGAAAAGCCGTAAGCACAATTGGAATCCATGCAGTCGCAGGAATCGGACCTATCACTTTCATCACCGGATTCAGCCAGAAGAAAATTCTTTTGCTGAACCCAAGGAAAAGTCCGGTCACAAAGCCTACAAATGTTCCTGCCAGCACGCCAACCAGAAGCAGACGGAATGAAAAGAAAATACACTTGAGCAGCAGTCCCCAATTCTCAGCAAAGACGCTCAGTATATTGTCAAAGGATGGAAAAAGCAGAACCGGAAAAATGGCCAGCTTTGAAGTAAACAGATTCAGCAAAGCGACAACTGCCCCGACACCAGTCCAGAAGATTCCGTTTTTTTCCAGATAGTGCCCGATTTTTTTTGAACAGAAGGAAATTCCAAAGATGACCAGAGATGCCACCAGGAAGAAAAACAGAATCCATGTATAGTAAGGATGCTTCACTGCCGGATGCAGAACAGAATCCTTGACTGCCAGCTGAAGTGCCAGCGGTATTGCCACTCCAAAGAGCGGATACAAGCTTTTTACAATTTTCTTAATCAATTCCGTGCTCCTATTACCTATTGTGTCGATAGGTTATAGAATTTTGCGGGTTTATTCAAATATTTGTTTTATATGTTTGGTTATAGTTTTTTTCTATCTTATCAGGCTCACTTTATTGCAACTTTTGCCGCTAAGAAATATCATTTGAATATGAAAACTAAACAGAAAATGATGATCAAGCTGGGAGCATTTGTTGTTGCTTCCGCTATTGCCATCGGCTTCATCGCAGGTGGCAGGAATTCAGGTTCCGCCTTTACGGAAAAAGCAAAGGGCATGAACGGCGATGTTGTCGTTCGCGTTGCAATGAAAGACGGAAAAATCGCAGACGTCAAGGTTGTAAGCCACAAGGAAACACCTGGAATTTCTGATGACGCCATAAACGTTCTTCCAAAGGACATTGTAAAGTATCAGAGTGCACAGGTTGATTCTATTTCCGGTGCTACAATTTCTTCAACGGCAATCAAGACAGCAGTTGCAGAAGCCCTCAAGAAAGCCGGATTCAACGACACAGGTTCCATGGTTCCGCATGAAAACGTTCCTGTTTCTTTTACAGCCGGAACTTACACCGCAACAGCCAGAGGTTATGCAGGTCCGGTAGAACTTGAAGTTACATTCTCGGAAAATTCCATTGAAGCAATCAAAGTGAAGTCCTCAAAGGAAACAAACCATGTAGGTACTCCTGCCTTCGACATCCTCATCGCAGACGCAAAGGAAGCATGCGGTTCAGGAATCGATGCAGTCAGCGGAGCAACATTCACTTCTGCCGCAGTAAAGAAAGCTCTTGCACTCGCAGCTGAACAGGCTGAAGTTTCTGATCTTGAGGCATTCAAGAAGAACAAGGTCGTTCACAAACCACAGGCTCCAATTGAAGCAACTTACGATGTAGTTGTAATCGGTGGTGGCGGTGCAGGAATTGCAGCGGCGGCACAGGCAACTCAGAACGGCGACACAGTTCTCGTTATCGAAAAGAATGCTGAACTTGGTGGAAACACCGTAGTTTCAGGAGGACAGTTCCAGTCGGCAATGCCATACCTTTGCTGGGAAGAATCAAACCCAGATGCAACAACTGGAGTTTATCCGGGAGACAGGAAAACCTACAACAAGGTTAAGATGGCAAACGGAAACATCACAGTACTCAAGACAATTCTTGAATGGGATGAAAAGCCATTTGACGCAAAGGATGCAGAAAAATGGTTTGTTGCAGGTGACATCGATCACCTTTCAAAGCACGGTGTTCATCAGGAATACCTTCCGGTTCTCCGTGAGCTTAAAAATGAAATTTCAAAGTATCTTGCATGGGCACAGCCTAAACTTGATTCAGGAATCAACGAAGGTGCACTTACACTTTTCTCTACAGTGAACCTCCACATCTTCCAGACATACTACGGCGGTCTCAGACCTTCAGCAGACTGGAAGGAATGGATCTACGGAGACTACGACCTGGTATGCCAGTTCATCCGCGACGGACAGGACCTTAAGCCATGGCTTGAATCCCAGGGCGCACAGTTCATCGAGGACATTCAGCCTACAATCGTCGGCGCCTTGTGGAACCGTGAAAACGACTTTGTAAAGAAGCCTTACGATGCAGACGGAGACGGAATTCCTGATACAGCACAGTGGGCAGCATACTTTGCTCCTACAAGAAAGACAGTTCTCTCAAATCCTGCAAACAAGATCATGTGCCGTACAGACGCAAAGGAACTCATTGCAGAAAACGGAAAGATCACAGGCGTAAAGGCTGTCATGTTCGACGGAACTGAAGTTACAGCACATGCAAAGAAGGGTGTTGTAATTGCAACTGGTGGAGCAGCCGCAAACATTCCTCTTGTTAAGAAAGCAAACAAGTACTGGAAGGAAGGCGCAATCACAGACAAGACAAAGACTACAAACCGCTCTTCACTTATGGGTGACGGTATTGCAATGGCAGAAAAGGCAGGGGCAGCATCAACTGGAATGGAATACACACAGCTCATGCCGATTTCATGGATCGACAACGGCCAGCTTGCATTCGGTGGCGGAAACTATGCCATCTACCTCAACCCAAAAACAGGCAAGCGCTATGTAAACGAAACAGGCGAACGCGACGTACTTTCAATCGGTGAATTTGCAAACGGAATTGAAAAGGAAGGCGTACAGGGCGTTGTAATTGAAATCGCAAACAGCGACCAGGCAATTCCTGGACCTTATCCTTACGGTGTTCCTGGAAAGGGAGACTGGGAAAAGGACATCAAGAACCGCCAGTACACAAGAACAGTTGACCAGCTTGCAGATCTCTTCAAGGAACTTGGATTTGCATGTGATGCAGCAACTGTAAGAAAGGAAATCGAAGACTACGACCACGCACTTATGAGCGGAAAGGAAAATGAACTTGCTGTACCTAAGACAGGTTGGTCACGCCTTATCGGTCAGGCAGACCGCGATGAAAACGGACGCTTTGATGCAGCCTCATACAAGCTTGATGGAGTTAAGCTCAAGATCCGTCTTCTTGCACCTTCTACACACCACACAATGGGTGGTCTTTGCGTAGACATTGACCGCCGCGTTCTGGACAAGAAGGGCGCTGTAATTCCTGGCCTTTATGCTGCAGGTGAAGTTACAGGCGGAATCCACGGAGGCAACCGCCTTGGTGGAAACGCAATCGTTGAGATTTTTGTTTCTGGCCGTACAGCCGCAAACGCAATCAAGAACGACAACTAACCGGCAAAAGTCCGGTAAAAAGACGGGGCTGTCCAATATCATATCGGACAGCCCCTTTTTCATTCAGCATCTTAATCGACCACGGTTATGGTGCACTCTTTCTTAAGGGAATACTCGTTGGTATACAAAGTGACATAACATTTTCCACCTGCCTTAAAATCAGTCGCATTAACTATAACAACATTCTTATCATAGTCATAAAGGGCAGGAAGAAGAGACATTCCCCCGCCACTATAAAAAACATTAAAACTCATCGACTCCTTATACGTCTTATTGTTGTTGTACTTGATATTTGTAACAGGAATTTCAACTTTCGTTCCGGCCTTTACCTCATAGGTTGAAGGAAAGTCAAAGGATGTGATGAATGAGTTTGTCTCAATCTCAACAATCTTAACACCATCGTCGTCCTCAAAATCGCATGATGCAAAACAGAGGGTTGCCGCAATTGCCATTAAAAACAAAATCAGTTTTTTCATATTGTACCTCCAATATAATTTTATATCCAAAATTTCCTCCTGTAAATCTTTGATAGTAAAATTCATCTTGAGTAATAAAGATAACAATGAGATAATTTCAATCATGAAATTTCTCCTGGTTCTCATATCCTGCATTTACCTTGCAGGCTGTGCAACTGTAAAATTCGCAGAACAAACTCACGACGATCCGGAAAAAAACAGATTGTCAGACACCATTGACAGCATGACACTCCGCGAAAAAATCGGCCAGATGTTTGCGGTCGCACCGGAATACTTTGACTTCACCCTTTCGCAGAAGCAGATCGACCAGGAAAAGACAGAAGCAAGCACCGTGCTGACACCCCAGATGAAATTGAATTTCAAAAACTATCCCGCCGGAACATTGATTCTCTTTGCAAAAAACATTGAGACCCCAGGGCAGACAAAAGAACTAATTTCATCCTACAAGGCCGAGAGCAGCATTCCGCTTATGGTATGCGTAGACGAGGAAGGCGGAAGAGTTGCAAGAATCGCAAAAAATAAAAACTTTGGCATAGTCAATGTTCCGCCTGCATTGGAAACGGTGACTGCACAGAAAGCTGAGGCAAACGCACTTGCAATAGGAACCTATCTTTCTGCTCTTGGATTCAATGCGGACTTCGCACCCGTTGCCGACGTATGGACCAATGACAAAAACACGGTCATAGGAGACAGGGCATTTTCAAGAAATCCGGAAAAAGCCGCAAATCTTGTAAAAGCATCAATAAAAGGTTTTCACAAAGCCGGAACAAAAACCGCCATCAAGCATTTCCCGGGCCACGGTGATACAAGGGAAGATTCACATACATCGAGTGCAAAAAGCATGAAGACCTGGGAGCAGCTTAAAAAGTGTGAAATGATTCCGTTCAAGGCAGGCATTGAAGCTGGAACGGACATGGTCATGATAGCACACATCCACACACCAAACGCAGATACAGAAAATCTTCCCGCAACACTTTCAAAAACATGGATCACAGACCGTCTGCGCGGCAAGCTTGGTTTCAATGGCGTTGTGGTTACCGATGCCATGGGAATGAAAGCAATCAGTGAGTATTATGAAAGCACACAGGCTGCGATCATGGCAATCAGTGCAGGCTGCGACATAATTTTGATGCCACACGATTATGCAAAGGTTTTTGACGGAATCGTCAAGGCGGTTGAAAGCGGAACCATCAGTGAGAAAAGAATCGATGAAAGCGTTGAAAGAATCCTGCTGATGAAATTCAGAAAATTCTGAAAATCCCCAGTTCAGGAAAGCTCATCCATTGCCAGGGCATACTCCGGCCATTTAAGGCCATGGGGATGAGGAATCGAAAGCCTGTATTCGGTTGGTGTTTTACCCGTCATCTTTTTGTAGGCCTTTGAGAAATAGGATTCATCGGCAAATCCAGTGCGCTGGGCAATGTCACAGATCGGCATGGCTGTATTTGTGAGCATCAGTGATGCATTCTCTATCCTCATCTTGTTGAGATAGGCGATGGCGCTTACACCATAAGCCTTGTTGAACATGGAATTGAGCGTCGTTCTGTTTGTCGCAAATTTCCTGGAAACTTCATCAAGGGTAATTTTTTTACTGTAGGAATACTGAAAATATTCAATGACTTTGTTTACCTTGTCGTCAGCATTTGACTGGCATTTTTTGTTTGCCTCATCCAGGTACTGGTTGCGTGTCAAAAGAATCACCATCTCCGAAACATATGAGCGTACGATGCAAGGCCACAGATGCCCCTGCTCCAGATTCATAAGGGCATTGATGTTGCTGAAATTTGTGACGAAAGTCTCAAGAAGCTTTGGATTCAGATTAACAAAACTATATCCCTTCACCAGCTTGTTGAGGAATTCATATTCATAAGTATCTGGGAACTTTTTATTGTTCACGTTCAGGCCAAAAGAAGAAAATACCAATGTCTGCACTGAAGAATTTTCACTGCGGTCAAGAACCTTTATGTCGGTAATTCCATGGTCGGGAGAAAGTACAAGCAGACCGCACCCTGAATAGATATCCTTGCTTTCCGAAGCAACGCTGAGACAGCAGTTGGTAAAAAGAATCAGCGTATAGTAGTCTTCCGTTTTTTCGGGAACAAACAGTTCCGTCTTCATCTGGATTTCCATTGTAAAGCCGGTGCTGTATTTAAGTTCGCCAGTTGTATATTTCACGCCAAGCCCCCTAGTGCAGATGTAACATTGCAAAATGCAAATCAAAAACATTATAGCACAAAAAGGTGCCGGTGTTGCAAAATCTTTTGATTCGCAGCATTACCGGCACCATGGACTTTTTGAAATGACAGTCTAAGCAAACTTTATTTTATGATGTAATAATCAAGGCTGCCGTCTGTATTATAAACGGAGATTCCGTTATTTCCGTTGAAGGCGATTGCCTTTGCGATGTTTGGAAGTTTTGTTTCAGACTCGAGGTCAAAAGTTTTTCCACCATCAACACTCTTGAGAATGAACAGAGAGTACACATAGTTTTTCTCTGCAAGATATGCAAAACGCAATGCTGTTCCGTCGAAGTCAAATTCACTTGTCTTTATCCACTGGCCGGTCAATGGCTTTATTTCATCTTCCTTTTTATCAAAAACTTTTTTGCATTCTTCCCAGCTCTTTCCGTAATCGTTTGTGTAATAGATCATTCCGTTGCTGCCACAAAGATAGGCTTTTCCAGGCTTAACAGAAAAAGCAGATTCAATAAGACCACAGCCTTTTGGATTTTCAAATGTATTCCAGTCACCGCTGGTTCCGTCATATTCATATGCATTGCCTGTTGTCCATACGCATCCAATTTCTTCATTTTTGAAAGTGATGCCCTTTGTTCTTTTTGCCGGATGATTTTTCAATGAAGTCCAGGTCTTTCCACCGTCTGAAGTCTTTACGACTGCCTTGTCTTCTCCGGTTGCGTAACATGTTTTCTCATCAACAGGGCTCAGACTGAACAAAGACGATGACCTGTTTTCACCCTTCTCCCAGGTCTTTCCGCCATCTACCGTGTAGCGCACCCTTCCGTCTTCACCAACAGCACATCCGATCTTTGAGTTACCCATTGCACCTGCATAGATGACACCTTCATTCTTTGCAGAAACAAGTACGTGGCTGAGTCCTTTTCCGCAGCTTGTGAAATAAGTTCCTGATGCAATTGTCAGTGCACATGCCGAAATAAGTTTTATAAGTTTTGTCATGATTTGTACCATCCTTTGTTTTCAAGATGGCTTTAGGATAAAAGACAATGGCCTTTTCATGAATGAAAAAAATGCAATAAAACTTGTACTATCTGCAATAAAAACCGACCGTATCAATGAAACACACTACCATTCATACGGCCGGAAAAACTCTCTCTCCAGCAGTTTTTAGCAGTTGCTTATCACAGTGGAACTTTTTTTCAGCGGTTTACCACAGGTTCCTTTCCAGAGTTTATGCAGGTTGCAGAATTCATAGGCCGCCTGCACATGTTCACCCGTCATGACGGCAAATTCCACCTGGGGTGCATTTCCCGCCTCAAGCCATTGCTGCTGAATTCCCCTGTCAGTTTCGAGGAGAATCCATTCGATGTAATGGCCTGTTTCAGAGGGATGAAGTTTTGAACCAACGGTCACCGTAACCGTATTTCCATTGATCTTGATCACGGGCACATGTTTTTCCGCAAGTTCATCCTTTTCTCCCGGAACAAGTTTTTCCATAGGCTGACCGCAACAGATTGTTGGAGTTCCAGAATCCTTTACGATGGCCACGATTTTGCCGCATATAGGGCAATGATAGAATTTCAGCTGCATATCTTCCTCCTGATTAAAGATTTGAGAATCCAGACTTCTCAAGAATGAAGATACAGCCCTTTGAAAATATAATCCAATGAAATCAACCGCAAACCGTCATCAACGGCTCATCAGTTCTACAGGTTCATTTTTACCTTCTGGCAGAGTCCCTGTATCGTTCAACAAGTTCTTCCCTGGTGGAACATCCGTTTCTTTCGCGAGCAGCCTTGAGCTTTCTGTATATGGTGTTTTCGCTGAACCCCGACACTTCTTTTTGATAGGTTTTCCCGTCCAGAAGCTGATCAAGAATTTTCCGCTCATCATCAAACAGAACAAGATCATCACTTCCCTGTTTCATGGAAACTGCGCAGTAGTAGGCCATCACAAACCAGAAGGCACGCACTACATGGATCAAAAATAAAATTGTTGATTCCTCATTCAGCACAAATGCAGTCGCGGCACAGATGAAATACAGCACAAGAAAATGAAGTTCGTGACGCGGAGAAAAAATGGACGCAATGAAAACCACAAAAAGCGGAGTGTAATTATTAAACAGAAAAGTTTTTTCAAAGGCCGTGAGAAAAACAAGAAGCACTGAATAGATTGCAAGAAAATACGGAACAACCTTTGTCCTGAAAATCAAGGCGAGCGGTACGTA
>CALELJ010000248.1 GCA_937902445.1 uncultured Treponema sp.
TCTGTTAGTGTTCCTCATGTTGCTTGAAATAGGGGTGTCCGATTTTCAGACACCCCATCAATGTGTCTGCAAGACTGTTACCTTATCTAGCGGTCAAATTCGTAATCCTGTTTTTTTCTGTGGTAAGGCTGTGGCTTTGGAAAGTTTTCCTTTTCAATCTTTGCTGTATTTGATGTGGCAAAGACTTTTTCATCCCTGATTTCTCCAACTCCTTCAGGAGGGAAGAGACGTGGATTAACTTCCGGTGTCCAGGTTGAAACAACATCAATCTTTCTGTCGCTCTGGTCCCGATAGAAACTGTAGTAGTTTCTTCCAGCCTCAATGTCATATTTTTCTGTCATTGTGGTGCGGTTGAAGGCAACGTCTGTAAATGCGTCGTTCATCACATGGGCTTTCATTACAGCTTCAAAATCAGTTGCACCTTTGCCGAGCTTTTCCCAAAGTGAATCTGTGATTACAGGGAAGGCACCGATAGCACCTGCTTCCATGGCTGCGAACTGGAATTCATTACGGATCTTGTCTGATTCGTTTTCAAAGAAGTTCTTTGAGTAATACTGAACACCAGTGATGTTTCTGTCTGCGTTTGTGAAAACTACAGGGATGAAGTCATCGTTCCAGTTTTCAGTTTCATTGATCTTCTTAGCAACTTCTTTGAGTGCAGTTGTTCCGCCGACATAGTTTCCGGCCCATTCAGGTTTTGGTTCTGCAGTAAAGCGGTCAATTTCAGTTACCTGCATTGGTTCCATTTTCTTCCAGTGACAGTTTCCAGGTCGTGATTCACTTGGAACTGCAAGGTTGAAGGTGTCGTGGTCCAGGATGATGTGTCCTGCAAAACGGTTCAAACCATCGTTACGGCGGAGTGAACGGTCAAGGGAATCTGTAAGTTCACGGTCAAATGAGCTTTCAGTTGTGTTTCCGCTTGGGTGGTTGTGGCAGACTGCAATCAGATAGTCCTTTTCCTCGGCACGGCTGATTACCTGTTTCAATGTCTCATCGTTTGGCTTTGAAACATTGCAGAAGTTAGGCATGTGGCTTGTGATTGCAAGCTGGTCTGCGATT
Source organism: uncultured Treponema sp. (assembly GCA_937902445.1). Taxonomy (GTDB): domain Bacteria; phylum Spirochaetota; class Spirochaetia; order Treponematales; family Treponemataceae; genus Treponema_D. Next base: position 1,060 of record CALELJ010000248.1, read on the forward strand.
TCTCCTGTCTTGCGGTCAATCATGATGTAGCGGAAGGTCTCAAACTTCTTAGAACGGTAGATTTCCATTGCTGCCTGAAGCTGTTTCCAGCCTGTAGGAGTAAGGCCGCCGTTCTTGGCAAGTTTTACAGTTGTTCCCTGGATGTCGAAAACGCCTTTGTCTTCAAAATCCTTGAAGGCTTTGTACATTCCGGTTCTTTCACCATTAAGGACTGGTTCGGTAATTCTTGAACGTTCTTTTTCTGCGTCGCTTATCTGTGACTGAGAAATGTTTACGTCATCAAGTTTGAGTTCCATCTGTACGGCTT
>CALELJ010000249.1 GCA_937902445.1 uncultured Treponema sp.
CAGTGGTTCTTCCTCTAAAAATCGGAGAAGAAGAGGTTTATGAAGCCGATAGTGATGCTGATATTGATTCACAGATTGATTTTGCCGGAATTAGGGTATTGCTCGTGGAAGACAATGAGCTTAACCGTGACATCGCAAGGGAACTTCTCCAGACCGTTGGTTTCATTCTTGATGAGGCTGAAAACGGAAAGCAGGCAATCCAGATGGTCAGTGACGCTCCGTCTGGTCAATACAAGGTTATCCTTATGGATGTGATGATGCCTTTGATGAATGGATATGAAGCCACTACAAAAATCAGAGCCCTCGAGGATAAGCAGAAAGCCGGAATCCCTATCATCGCAATGACAGCCAACGCTTTTGAGGAAGACAAAAACCAGGCTATGGAAAGCGGAATGGACGGATTCATTTCAAAGCCTTTTGACATCAATGATCTTCTTTCCAAATTAAGTGACATGATCGACATGAAGGAACATAAGAAACCTTCGGACAGCGAATAAAAGTGTTTATGAATTCATGAAAAATTCCCATCTGGTGTAGTCGTGAAGAAGTATCTGTGGGGAATCAGGCGTTGCTGTTCTGTTCTTCGATTTTCCTGAGATATTCATCCATAGAAACTGGTTTGCTGAAGTAATATCCCTGAATTTTATCACAGCCACATTCCTTTAGAAAATCAACCTGCTCTCTTTTTTCAGCACCTTCAGCGATGCAGCAGAATCCCATCATTTTTGAAAGAAGAATGATTTCCTTGAGGAGAATATGTTCCTTGGAATCTTTTTCCGATGTCAGAATGGAATCAACGAAGCATTTGTCAACTTTCAGAGTGTCCATCGGCATGTCTTTGAGAAGGCTCAGGGAAGAATACCCTGTTCCAAAATCGTCCATTGAAATCAGGAATCCTATATCCCTCAGTTCAGAAAGAAGCTGAAGCATGGCATCGCGGTCGGAATATGCGGCACTTTCAGTCAGTTCAAATTCAATGAGGTTGTGTGGAATCTCGTAAAAATCCACTGTCGCAAGAATCTGTTCCTTGAGGTGTTTGTTTTCCATTCGCCGTCTTGAAAGATTTACGGAGACTGGATAAAGGGGCAGCCCTTTTTTTCTCATGTCGGAAATGAAAATGCAGACTTTCTTCAACACTACCTGATCGACTTTTCCGATTACGTCGTTTGCCTCAAATACACCGATGAATTCATCTGGGTAGAGAATTTTCTCATGCTTGTAGTTCCAGCGGACCAAAGCTTCTGCGCCAACGATTTTTTCTGTGTTTATGTCAAACTTTGGCTGCAGGTGGACGATGAATTCATCCTTTGCAACGGCTTCCTCAAGATAAGCCATGTATTTGCGATCCTTGTTGATTTTTTCATACATGTCTGAGGTGAAGAAATTTATCTCGGTACAGTAATGCTTTTTGCCCTGACGCTGTGCAAGTTTTGCAAGGTCTGCGACTGTATCAGCTTTTTCGATTGCGTCTTCCACGGTGACAACGCCACAGCGGTAATACAGTTTGTAATTTTTCTTTTCTGGAATGAAGGAGATTTCATCAAAAAAAGTTGTAAGAAGATTCTGGAGTGTGTCCTGATCATAGGATTTTACCATCATGGCAAAATTGTCGTTGTCGCATCTGCAGCCCTGGATTACCCAGTCCTGTTTTTCGATGTGCTGGCAGATCATTCTCAGAACCTGGTTTGCAGTTCCGTGGCCATAAACGTCATTTATCATTTTGAAATCTTTTACGTCAAAATGAACAAAGCCGTATTTGAAATCCTTTGGGTTCTTTGGATCGAGGGTGCGCCACATATGGTTCCAGTTGAAGTAACCTGTTATGGCGTCATGATAGAGCATCTCATAGATTTCTTCTTTCGACAGATCGTCGTAAGTGCGGCCTTTTTCTCTGTGGGACTGGAGATAATCTTTCTGGAAATTCACCGCATGCTCCTTGTAGCATTGGATCCTAAGACTGGTTTCTTCAAGTATCAGAACCTAATGTATCAAAAATTTTCATTCACTCCGTATTAAATAATTATATAATGCAATTCCGGAATGTGCAAATTTTAAGACACCATATTTTCATAAAAATATATGAGACGAAAATTTCAGTGTTTTTAAGGCATCTTTAAGATACGGAATTTCTATGGAAATTTCAGGAAACCTCCACTTCCTTGCCAAACCGCAGGTAATAAAGAACGCACCGGATTTCCTCTTCCCTGATTCCAAGAATTTTTGCCAGGGCATCCCTGTAGCAGGAAAGCTGTTCCCTGTAGATTTCAGGATCTATCGTCTGGTTTGTCTTGTAATCAACTATGGTGTATCTGTATCTGCCGCCGTCCTTGTTTTTGAAAACAAGGTCCATCGATCCATAGGCAATGCTTCCATTGAATTTGCTTTTGAAACCATACTCGGCACGCTTCCATTCCGCATCCCTGGCTTCCTTTCCAAGAGGACTTTCCATGAATTTATCAGCGATTTCCATACAGACATTTTCAAGGGCCTCAATGTCTTCCTTTATGCCGCGAAGTCCGCTGATATTGCTTTCATTTATCACAGGAAGTTTTCCAAGAACTTTTCCTTCGAGGTAGGCATGTGCGATAGTTCCGAAATCCGCTGCATTGAAAGCCGGTCTGCCATCCTCGTTTTTCTCTTTAAGCATTGCGGATTTTTTTATAAGCTCATTTATTATCGGGTATGGGGCATCCTTTTCATATTTGTAATCTTCCGGCTTTGTATATGTCTCATCATCCATTTCGTGAAGTTTGCTTGGCTTGATGTATACTGGCTGTACGTCATCCTTGAAGATGATTTTTTTGCATCCGTTTGTCTCAGTAAAGGATTTTGCGAATGAAATTTTCTCCGACTGTGTATTTGTCCTGGTTTCCTGCCTTTCTGAATCATGGGAATCCGCGTTCGATGAGCGGACAATTTTTTCAATGACCTCAACATCAAAAGGTGAGTTTTCCTTCATTTCGAATGCTGAATCATCGCTGTCTTCGTTTTCATTTTTCTTTCTGTAAAAGGAAATCACCGGAGTCATCTGCTCAAGTATTGATTTTGAAGAGTAACTGCTGTCCTGAGGAAGATATTCCGATACTTTATTTTCCTTGTAATCATTCAGGTTGCCGGAAATGAAAAGTTCGTCGATAGCGCGGGTAAAAGAAACATAGCCAAGTCTTCTAAGTTCCGCGCATTCTGTCTTTTTATTTTCTTCTTCAGCCTGGATGTAAAAATAATTTCCTCCGATTGAATTAAGGAAAGCCTTTTTGGTTATCTTTGCATCAAGTCCGTTGAAATTCCTTGTGCGGAATGACATGCCTGCCCTTGGTGTGTAGTAAAGCATTTTTTTTGCTTCTTCCTGATTGCGGCCTTTTGCGCCAGACTCGCTGTTTACTGAAAATACAACTTTGAATTCCAGTCCCTTGCTTTTATGAATCGTCATTATGTTTACGCTGTCTTTTGCTTCAAGGGGAACATCGATACCATCAAGTTTCACGGCTTCGTCCTGATAGATTTTGATCTGATCAAGGAAGTCTGAAGGACTCATGCCATCCATGTCACATTGACGTGCCATCTCAAAGAGAATGTCAAAGGTTGTTCTGTACATCTGGACTTTTTTATTCCACATGGTTTCATATTTGTATCCGGTGTTTTCCCAAAGTTTTGTCAATGTTGTGGTGATGAGTTCTGTCCTGCACGATTTTGATATTTCCTGGTAGAGATTTCTCATCTTGAGGAATTTCTCGCGTGAAGTACCGGCAAGAGCATCTTCACTTCCATCGGCAAAAGGATCTTTGCCGGAAGAAATAACGGCTGCGGTTTCCACAAGACTTAAACCGACAAATGGAGAGCACAGAAGTTTCGCGTAGAAATTTTTGTCACGAGGATAAATGCAGACTGAAAGGAAAGAAAAAAGATCATTCACCGGTCCGTCGGAGAAAAATCCTTTGCGTGATTCAGTGGAATACGGAATTCCGTACTGGAGAAGAGCCCTTTCAAACTGAGGAAGGTGGGTTGTCTTCCTGAAAAGTATGGCGATGTCACTGGCCTTGTATTCATTGGAATCCAGAAGGCTGCGTATCTTTCTTGCAACCCAGTCAGCTTCAGCTTCCGTTGTGGAAAGGTATTCAAAACCGTTCTGTTTTGCAAAGTTATTATCATCTCCGGTTACAGTCTGGGCGAGGGCCACATGAATTCTTTTTTTTGTGTAGTCTGCTTTCTCAACTTTTTCTGGATTTGCATGGACTGTACTGTAGGCAGCTTCAAACTCTGGAATGTAATCCGTTCCGCCGGCTTTTAGAAATATTGAAGGATTTTCCGTTGCTGTTTCATCCTTTACAGGCGGATATGAAGATCCTCCGAAAATTGTATTGAATCCTGCGATGAGTTCTGCGGCAGATCTGTAGTTTGTGTCCATGTAAAGATTTTTTCCGTCACTGTCTTTGATGGTGTTTTTAAGGCTGTTGAAGACGCTTACGTCAGCACCACGGAATTTATAGATACTCTGTTTTTCATCTCCAACAAAGAAAAGTTTGTCGGTGTATATTTCACCTTTCAGTGGATCTGGAATTCCTTTTGCATTTCTTTCTTTCTTCTCAGCAAGCATAAAAAGAATGTCACGCTGCAGGCTGTTGTTGTCCTGGAATTCATCAATCATGATTTCACGATATTTTGCCTTTTCCATTCCACGGATCTCAGGGTGATCTTTAAGAATGTCATATGCCATCTGTGAAACGTCACCGTGAGTGAGAATTCCTTCCGTGCGTTTTGAAAGAAGTACTTTTTCCTGGAACTGTTCCAGAAGCTGGATGGAAGCCTTTGTGGTCTCAACGCCAGATGCAAAATTCAGCAGATGAAAAAGAATTGCGGTTTTCTCCGGTATCATCATGAAATTTTCTGCAAGTATTTCTGACACGGTTTTTCCTGTAGGTTTTGTCATGTTGCAGAATTTTAAAAGTTTTGATTCTATGGATTTTACAGCCTCTCCAATGTTGCAGTTCAGAATGTCTTCTTTTGTCAGCGGAACTATTTTAGCGCTGTTGTATGCTGTAAATGCCTCGTCAAGTTTTTCTGCGGATTTTGTCTTGAAGGGAGGCGTGTTGAGGTCAAGGAATTCCCTTTCCATTACGGAAACCATGCTGTCGATTTCGCACCATGTTTTTTCCCACACGGAACTTATAATCTGCACCTGTTTTTCAAGGTCTCCTCTGAAATCGATTTTGCTTGATGGATGGCTGTGTTCCAGAACTGGATTCACAAAAAGCTGGTCAGCAACATCTTCCGGATTGTTGAGCACGAGACCTGCTTCTTTGACTGCAATATTGTCCCTGTTTTCAAGGAGAAAGGGAATTGCCATGTCATGAATTTTTGTCCATGCTTCATCTTTTTCTGTTTTAAAGGAAGGACTTATTCCGTAAAAGCGGGAACCCTGTCTTGCAATGTATGAGAAGTAACTGTCCAGTGTCATAATCTGGGCCCTGTTGAAATTAAGAACGGCTTCTTTTGCCAGTTCATTTCCATTGTCAGCCGCTCCTTTCAAGGTAGTAAAGATACGGCTTTTCATTTCAACGGTTGCTTTCTTTGTGAAAGTAAGGGTCAGGATCTGATCCACCTTGTATCCTTTTTCAGTTACAAGATAGGAGAATCTTTCTGCAAGAACCCTTGTTTTTCCGGAACCTGCTCCGGCGCTTACAACGGAATTTTCAAGTGTCGTTTTTGCTGTATTCTGGTTGCCGTCAAGTTTCATGTCCTATTCTCTCCCGCTTACTGTAAAATATTTTCTGCATACAGCCCTGAAGTCCGAACAGGTTCTGCATTCCATGTAGGAAGACTCGTGTTTCCCAAGATGAAAGTCACGTTTCTTTACTGCCTCGACATATTCTTCGACCCTGGCGTTGAATGTCTCCATTGTAAGCGCCTCCGCCTGTGATATTGTCAGCGGACTTCCTTTCCTTAATGCCGGAGTGATTATTTCGTCAGAAACCAGATTCTTTATTTCGCCCCAGCCGCATACAAGCTTTGTGTCCTTAAAGCTGTAGTAGGCAAAGCCGGTGACATTCATTCTGCATAAGTTTCTAAGGAAGCTTACGTACAAAGGCATCTGATAATCTTCCATTTCGTCTTTCTGCTCGCAAAGAGGGTGGGACGGAATGTTTCCACTCTTGAAGTCAATGATGACGTATTCTTCATCCTCGTTGTTTGTCTCTGACTTTTTAAGAATGCAGTCGGTTCTTCCTGTAAACTTGTACTCTGAGGATTCTGATTTGCTTCCCTCGGGAAGAGTCAGCCATTCTTCCACGCTGTGGACTTCGTAGCCTGAGAAAAAGTCGCTGAAGACACATATGGCTGCATAGATGTCTTCCTTGAGCTTTTCAATCCGCGTCTTTAAAAGTTCGCGGCTGATGTAACTTGCCTCGTGATGACAGATGGCATCATCGATTGCCTTGAAAAGGATTCTTTCATATTCCGGGGGAATTGAAGTGCTGTCGCCGGCAATCACTTTGTTTTCATCTTTAAGACTTCCAAAATAGCGTTCCATAATCTCGTGTTTCAGGTTTCCTTCAAAATAGATGTCGGTAAGTTCCGTCTCATCGCTCAGCTGCCTTATGCCAAGGACATTGTTCATGAAAAACAATCGAGGACATCTGAAGAAATTCTTCAATGCGCTTTCTGAAACCTTTATCAGTTTCCCGTCACTTGAATAAAGTTTTTCAAGAATCATTTTTTCATAATCAGCATCTGTTCCGTCTCCGCCTGTCGCAGTAACTTTTGACATCCATTCATCCTGGCTTTTCTTCATGCTGTCATAAATGGAAACCTCATAGCTTTCTTTATTTTCGCCTGATGTGAAAGCATTTCCGTGGACATAGCGCAATTCATCTTTGCTCTGTGGAGTTATGAGATTTTCTTCTTCCTTGTACATGTCGTATAGAAGTTCCGGTTTTTCTCCCGTGCCTTTTTCAAACTCCTTTGGGCGCATTTCATTCCATCTGAAGAATCCGTGGGGAAAGGAATATCCGTCAAGAGTTTTCTCAGATGCAGTGAAGAAAACTTCATCAGATGAGGAAGCATACATTTTTATGAAAGTTACAGTAGGATCAATGTCATCGATACCAAAACTTTTTCTCTTGCTGTCGGAAAGGAATCCGAGACGCCTGTAGATTTTTTCCACGGAAAGTGAATCCTGGGATGAGTCTATTACAATGTGGCACTTGAAAGGTGCGCAGGCAGCAAGACGATACTGATATATGTGAAGCCCTGGAGTCTTGTTCTGTGAAACGTAAACGATTTTGCTGATTACGTTCACAAAGAATCTGAATGGAGAGTTTACCTTTGCATTCTGGAATTTCTTTTCAAGGTCAATGAGTGAGTCCAGCGATTTTACGCAGCGGGCAACAATTTTGTTGCTTTCTTCATCAAAGTCATCCATGTTGAAGAAAATGGACTTGAAGTCATTGTAATGTTTTTTTATATCCTCAAAAGTTTTTGATTCGCAAATTGCCGTGCATGTTTTTTTCAGGGACTTATAAATGTTCCTTGCTTTCTCATCTACAGGATTTTCACTGTCTTTAGGATTCCTGAATGATTCTTCCCAGATGTCATGGAATTTTCCATCATGGCTGTAGGAATAGATGCAGTTGTTTTCACGTCCAAAATCAAGAAGGCTGTCGATGGCCGTTTGTGCCTCTCCCCATGGCAGGGCTGAATTCAAAAACAGTTTTTTTACGCTTTCGTATGAAAATTTTGAGTTGTGGCATTCCATGATCTGGGAGAAAAGTTTTCCAGCTCTTGTTTCCCCCAGGTTGCTTCCTCTTCTTGCGTTCACCGGAATTTCATAGCGTTCAAGTTCACGCAGAAGATAAGGTTCATAGGATTCCAGATCCGGAACGCTTATGGCTATGTCTGTCCATGGAATGTTTTTTTCAACGTGCATTTTTCTTGCAAAGAGTGCAGCCTGTGTAAGTTCCACACGGGTGTTTTCATAATAGTCGACAGATGCTTCTTTACAGCAGTCTTCAGGAAGGTGGATGAGCTTGATCGTGTCTGAAGCTGACTCAAGAAGTTCCATGTAATCGGTCCAGTCCATGAGAGATTCCGGATAGAAAATCACATAGGTGTTTCCGTCGCTTACAAAAGGCGGACGTTCCCAGGCAGGATCAAAAAGGTTGTTGTCGTCAAGAAATTTGCAGTAACGGTTGTAAAGTTCAAGGTAGTCCTGGTCTTCCGCATCGGTTTTAAAACCTTTTTCAATGTAGCTTTCGTAATGTTCCTTCCATGACCTGAGCGAAGGCAGAAGACCTTCTATCCAGTCCTGGAACCCCTGGGCGCTGTCCGCATATTCCGGGGAGATTATGTTCCTGATGAATTTTTCACGGGCATTTTCTTCTATTATTGAAGCTGCAAATACACTTCTGAGTAAAGACGGAATTGATTCCTTGCTTTCGTTGCGGCACTTCACTGCTGAACCCTTGAAATCGTCCCATGCGATAAAACGTTCCGTCGCAACAGCTTGTGCATCAGTGACTTCAAGAGCCATGTCCGCCCACCGTTCGCATTCAACCTGTGTCGCAAAAACAAAGCGGACCTTCTGATCTGAAATGTATTTTCTAAGTGTTTCTACAATAATATTTGTCATACTCTTCATTCCTAAAATATGTACCCATTATATCACAATGGCAACTTTATTTTTATGGTGACGGCTTTGTTGGCCGGAAATTTGACTTCTGATGCTTTTGTTTCTATATCTTTTTTGGGAGGGTTCTATGCAGTCTGTAGAGATTCTGTCAAAGCTTTTTTTCTTGCCTGATGCCGGACATCTTATCATGGTGTGCATCGGCTTTTTTTTCATTTATCTTGCCATATCACGGAAAATCGAGACGGCTCTGTTTCTTCCGTTTGGCTTTGGGATAATTATCATGAACATACCGGGAAGCGACGGGGCGGAAGGAATACTTAAACTTCTGTACGGAACCGGAATTCTCAATGGCGAAGTTCTGCCGCTTCTGCTTTTCCTTGGAATCGGTGCCATGACTGATTTTTCGCCGCTGATCCAGAAACCGGGATATATGCTTCTAGGTATCATAGGCCAGGCCGGAATCATTGCAGCCGTTTTTCTTGCCCGTTGCCTTGGCTATGAATTCAACGATGCTGTTTCAGCCGGAATCATCGGAGCTGCCGACGGTCCAACCGCAATCGTTGTCGGTACAAGACTGAACACGAAATATCTTGCCTCCGTCATCGTCGCATCCTATTCCTACATGGCTCTTGTTCCTCTGGTGCAGCCTCTTGCGATAAGACTTCTGACAACTAAAAGGGAAAGGAAACTTGCTGCGCGGTGCGTGGTTCCGCCTGTAAAAAAAGAAAAGCTGATTTTGTTTCCCCTGATTGCAATGATTGTCTGTGGAATTCTTGCGCCAAAAAATGTATCGCTGCTTGGTTTCTTGATGCTTGGAAATCTGATCAGGGAATGCGGAATTCTTTTGGGGCTTTCAAAGACATTGAGGACCGTACTTGTGGATGTGGTGACTGTTCTTCTTGCGCTTGCACTTTCATTCAACCTCAGGGCGGAAAACATTCTGGATCCGTCTTCGCTTGAAATAATGGCCATCGGTTTTGCCGCATTTTTCATGAACATTTCAGCCGGAATAATTTCTGTCAGGTTGTTCAATCTTCTAGCTCCGTTGCTTAAAAAAGAAAAGATAAATCCCATCGTCGGAAGCGCCGCAAATTCAGCTTTCCCGATTTCATCAAGGGTTGCTCAGACTCAAGCTCTTAAGTCCCGGGATGACAACATCATTCTTTCAGATGCCCTTGCCGCAAACTGTGCAGGTCAGATAGCGACGATTTTTACAGGCGGAATTCTCATGGCAGTTTTTTCATAGGATGGTATCGGACTGCGCCAACCTTCTGAGCGGCTCGGTTGCCGCTTGCCTTTTCATCCCGTACATTCAAACTGATTCTTGCGACTCGATATTTGAGCAACGGCATATCAGGCACCTCTGTTTATAGCATAGCCTTTTAAAGATTAGCTTTAGTTAACTATAGTTAACTTTTTTTTTGAAATTTGCTAATATGTTTGCATTATGAGAAACTTTCCAATGACAATCGGCCAGCTTGATGAGCTGACAAAGACAATGCCTACACCATTCATCCTTTTTGATGAAAAGGCAATCCGCGATAACATGAAGAAGTTCAACAAGGCTTTTTCTATCTTCCCTAAGTTCCGCGAGCACTATGCAGTAAAGGCTGGCCCGAATCCATATCTTCTTAAGATTCTTGCAGAGGAAGGTTGTGGTGCTGACTGTTCTTCCATGCCTGAACTCATGCTTTCAGAAATGAGCGGAATGAAAGGCGACCATGTCATCTTCACTTCAAACGAGACACCTGCTGAAGAATATCAGCTTGCATACAGGCAGGGCAACATCATCAACCTTGATGACATCACGCACATCGACTTCCTTAAGAAGGCACTCGGTGGAAAACTTCCTGAGACCATCTGCTTCCGCTATAACCCTGGAACAGAAAAGACCGGATGCAACGCCATCATCGGTAAGCCTGAGGAAGCAAAGTACGGACTTACACGTGCTCAGATTCTTGAAGCCTATTCACGCTGCAAGGCAGAAGGTGTAAAGCATTTTGGACTCCACACGATGGTTGCTTCAAATGAACTTAACCCTGACTTCTTCGTAGATACTGCAAAGCTCCTGTTTGAACTTTGTGCTGAAATCAAGGAAAAGTGCGGAGTTACAATTGAATTCGTAGACCTTGGCGGCGGTATCGGCATTCCGTATAAGCCAGGTGACAAGGCGGTTGATCTTGACTACGTGGCAAAGGGAATCCGCGCTGAATACGACCGTGTGATTGTTCCGGCAGGCCTTGATCCTCTTGCAATCTACTGGGAATGTGGCCGTCCTATTACAGGTCCATTTGGATACCTTGTCTCTAAGGCAGTTCACGAAAAGCACATTTACCGTGAATATATTGCACTCGACAGCTGTATGGCAGACTTCATGCGTCCTGGCGTCTATGGCAGCTACCATGAAATCAGCGTTCTTGGAAAGGAAAATGAACCTTGCGACCACGTCTACGATGTTGTTGGTTCCCTCTGCGAGAACTCGGATAAGTTTGCAGTTCAGCGTTCACTTCCTAAGATCGATATTGGCGACTATGTGATCCTTCACGATGCCGGTGCCCACGGTCGTGCAATGGGATTCAACTACAACGGAAAGCTTCGCTGTGGTGAAGTTCTTCTCCGTGCCGACGGAACTACAAAGGTCATCCGCCGCAAGGAAACAATCGAGGATCTCTTTGCAACTCTCGATCTTGATGGTGTAAAAGATTTTCAGTAAAAAATTAAAAAAAATAGTATGATGGCGCATAAAAGTGCCTTATAATCATAAATGTCATTCTGAATTATCCTCAGAATGGCATTTTTTTTATAGGAGTTTTTATGAAGAAGATTGTTTTTTCTGCATTTGTTCTTATGGGAATGGCATCGGTTCTCATGGGCTGCAAGAAAAAGGAAGCACCTCTTCCTGAATATGTAAAACAGACAATGAATCTGGTATGGTCGGATGAATTTGACTACGAGGGAAAGCCGGACGGATCCAAGTGGACTTATTCCCTGGGCAATCTGAACGGATGGGGTAACGGAGAAATCCAGAAATACACCGACAAAAGCGAGAACGTAAACGTACACGACGGTGTATGCACTATTACAGCATTGCGCGATGGAAATTCCAACAGATGGACAAGCGCCCGCATGAAGACGGAGCATCTTGGAAAGTGGCAGGGCGGATACATTGATGTTCGCGCAAAGCTTCCTAAGGGAACTGGTACATGGCCTGCAATATGGATGATGCCTGAGGCAAACAAATACGGCCAGTGGCCTCGTTCCGGTGAAATCGACATCATGGAGCATGTTGGCTTTGATCAGGACAGGGTTCATGGAACAATCCATACAAAGGCCTTCAATCACAAAATCGGAACACAGAAGACCAGAAGCGACATCCTCAAGGGTGCTACAAAGGACTTCCACAATTATGCTGTTTACTGGACACAGGATGTAATCCGCTGGGTTTATGACGGCGAGACATTCTATGAATTCCAGAATACCGGCAACGGATGGGAAGAGTGGCCTTTTGACCATCCTTTCTATCTCATCCTCAATATCGCCATCGGCGGTACCTGGGGTGGTGAGAAAGGTATCGACAAGGATCTTAAAAAGGCAACCATGGACATCGATTATGTTCGTGTTTATCAGTAATATGGCCTGATGAAGCATTTTTGCCGCAGTTTTTGACTGCGGCATTTTTTTTACCCCTGCAATCTTACAATATACCCTTCGATTTCTGCAACTTGCATTTTTCCATATTCCATTATGAATCACGTGGCGTTATAGTGGGCTCATGATTTTAGAAGCAATGGCACTTGGTTTTTCAACAGGAACTTACTGCACCATGTACTGTGCACCGGTACTTGTACCTTTCCTGTTCAGTTCGGAGAAAGACGGTTTTTCAAGAAACGCAGCCCTTACAGGAATTTTTCTAGGCAGCCGTCTTTTGACATATTTCATCCTGGGTATCATCCTTTCATGCCTGGGCCTTCTTGCGGGAGAATTCTTTGACCCTTCCTTTGCAAGACAGCTTTCGTATTACGCATACATTCTCTGTGGCATAAGCCTTCTTTTCAACAGCAGGTGCTCTCACGGATGCCGCTTTAGAAAGTTTTCGAATGATTATGTGACTGCAGTCATTACGGGGCTTTCTGTCGGACTCCACATCTGTCCGCCTCTATGGACTGCCATGTTGAGGACAATGAATGGTGGGAAAACCGGATTCCTTTACATGATTTTCTTTTACATTGGATCCCTTCCGTATTTTATTCCATATCTTGGAATTCCTTTTGCGGCTGTAAAAGTTCCGGCTTTAAAAAGAATTGCACGGATTACAAAAATACTTCTTGCATTTTACTTCATTTTCTTTATGGGACTTATTCCCCTGGTGTTTTAGGAGACTGTATCTATGAATGCGATTACCATCATCCAGTCGATCATGATGTCGGCTGTCATCCTTTTCTTTGTAGTGCTTGGAAACAATTTTTCCGTATACAGCCTGATTTATGCATCGTTCCTTCTTTTCTGTTTCATAAGAATTACATCTCTCGAACAGAAAAAAAAGGGCAGCGGAATGAAGTACAGAAGGATTTGCCAGAGCCTTTACGCGGTGCTTTTTTCAATATCCTTCATCAATGAACTTATTGCGGAACGTGGTTCCATGGCCATTACAAATGAAGCTTTTTCCAACGCGGAACTTCCATTCTGCCACATCGCGATTCCCCAGGTGCTTACACCTTTTCTGATAACTAAAAATCTTGTTTTTCCTGCCCGCATTACGGGACACTATGCGGCGGTTGCTGGAATGCTGTGCCTCTGGTTCATGTTTACTGTTGTTCTTGGCCGTGGCTGGTGCAGCTGGGTTTGTTTCTACGGCGGATGGGAACAGGGCTTTTCTTCAATTGCAAAAAAGCCAAGGATAAACCTTCTTTCAAAAAATCGTGAAATAAGAGAATTTCAGTTTGGATTTTTTGCCTTCATAGTCCTTGGTTCCCTTGGTGCAATGGCGGCAATCTACTGCCAGTGGTTTTGTCCATTCAAGCTTGTGACTGAATATCAGCCTCTGGATTCCATTGTCGGCGTAATCGGCGGACTTATCTTCGCAGGGCTTTTTGTTGCCCTTGTAGTTGTGCTTCCGATTCTTACAAAAAGAAGAACACAGTGCAGCATGCTCTGTCCTTTTGGTGCCTTCGCATCCCTTACGGACAGATTCAGTGCCTTCCGTGTAAAGATCGATACCGATAAATGCAAGGGATGCATGAAGTGCGCAAAGGCATGTCCTTTCGGTGCAATAGACCTTGATACAATCCGGAACAAAAAAGGCAGACCGGAACTGACCTGCGCAAAGTGCGGTGAGTGCATGGGTGTCTGTGCTGAAAATGCAATCAGCTATGACTTCAGGTTCACAAAAAAATGCGGCAGACCTGAACCTTCTACAAAAATTGGAAAGGCAGTGCAGGCATTCCTTGATCCAGCACTTCTGTTCCGTTTTTCAGCCTTCAGTTTCTTTGCCGTAATGTCAGGATCATTTTCCGTGAAATCCATGGAACTGATCGTCAACTTGATTGCAAGGTAAAAAGTGTTGTTCGAATATTCAAAACTAATAGAAGATTGAATGTACGGTAAGAAAAGGCAAACGGCAACCGAGCCGTTCTGAAGGTTGGCAAGCTTTTTTGCGAAGCAAAAATGCGCAGTCCGATACCATTTACCTTCAGCTTGGCGAATTGACGTGCGTTTTCTGGTAGTACATTCATAGTTTTGTATACAACCTGATATTCGAACAACATATTTTGTACATAGAAAAATAGATTAATAGGAGAAAATATGAAAAGAGCTAGATTTTATTTGGGTGCGGCCATTGTGAGCCTTTCCTGTTTTGTTGGAATTCCAATGATGTTTTTCGGTGAAGATTTTATGGGAGATCTTGTTGCCCAGGCCCTTGACCTTAAGGTGTCTCCAGGATTTACAGGCGGAATACTTGCCCGTAATTTTATAGACGAAATTGATGATGGAAAAAATCTTCAGGAATACAAAGTCTATCAGCCGGTCTACGATGCAGTGTGGCAGCAGAATGCGGACTACTGGCAGATCGATCAACGCTACGACACGGATGCAAGGGATTTTGGTTCCATCAATGTATTGCTGTCCGATGATTTTGGCAATGACTACAAACTTGTCATAGAAAAGGAAAAAACCGTTCTTCTGGACAGCAATGGCAATTATATCTGCTCATGTGAAAACTATTTCATGGAAGGCGGAAGGCTCATCAAGACGCGTATTCCCCTTAAGGAAAAAAGACTTCAGAAATTCTATGTGACTGAAAATACAAGGCATAGTGTTTATGTGGAAGACGAAATCCAGATTTCAAAAAATGTCGACATGAAAGCAAAGGAGGCAAAGAAAAATATGAAAGAGAGCATTGATAAGATCAAGGATGCCTACTATGAGATGAAGGATGGTGTTCAGGCCGATGATTTGAAAACTGGAAATGAAGAGTTCGATAAGGCCTACAGTCTGTTCCGGGACGGGGAAGCAGAAAAGGCTGAACCATTGTTCAAGTCGATGATTGATAAAAATGGAGATGATCCTAAGGCAAATGCCTATTACGGTTCCTGTCTTGCCATCAGAGGTGGAAATTCAAATGTATTTTCTGCCATGAATCTTGTAAAAAAATCCTACGTGTATCTTGATAAAGCTGTGTCTCTTTCACGGGGACAGACCTCTGAAGTAGACTGTCTCATGAATCGTGCTGAAGTAAGCGTTTCTGTCCCAAATGCAGTTTTTGGTAAGGCGGAACAGGGTGCCATTGATTTTGCTAGGTGTGCCGAAATATATGAAAAAAAGGCTGAAGGTGCAATCATGTCGGAAGAAGACAAGCTTGTGATCGCCTACTGTTATGCTTCCGCTGCAGAATGCCATCTTAACCGCAAGAAGGAATCTGAAGCGGCCTTGTGCCTTAAGAAGGCTGAGAAAATATTGTCTCTGTGATATAATGTCCGGAGGGATAGAATATGAAAGTAACAATATTGGACTGTCAGGAAGGACAGGAAGAGGAAATAATTGTAAGATGCCATGCCCTTGATGACAGACTTGTGAATCTCGTAAATTCCTTCAAGACCGGCAAGGACAAGCTGGTGTTCCACAAGGACGATAACATGGTCCTTATAGATCAGGAAGAAATTTTCTATATTGAAAGCATTGATGACCTTGTTTTTGCCTATACGAAAAATGGAGCCTTTGAGTCGAAGGAAAAGCTTTATCAGCTGGAACAGAATCTTTCACCCAAAAGCTTCATGAGGGCAAACAAGTCGACGATTATCAACATCAATCAGGTGAAGAGTCTTTCTCCCGCTTTTGGCAGCCGCTTTGAAGCAACCCTCAAGAATGACTGCAGAATCATCATTTCAAGAATGTATGTTCCGGTACTGAAAAGCATCCTTGGACTTTAGCAATGTTTCGGACATCTGCAGTTTAGAAAATCCAACAACTGGAGTAGAACTATGAAAGTAGAAAAGAATTTATTTATGTCAATCGTCAATATGATTTCCGTGATTGCGACCTTGATTTTTCTCATCTCGGGAATTTTCATTGCCATATTCTGGGGACCAAAGACGGTACTTGATCTGACTTATATTTTCGTGATAATCGGGATGTCCGTGGTATACGGAATTCTATATATCCCGATTTTGCTGTCCGAAAACTGGAACATATCAAAGTGGGGTTCCTTTGCACTGAATGCTTTATATTTTCTTATTGTGAATGTGTCCGTGGTTGTCATCGGATTCCATCTGAACTGGTTTGATGCAGGCGATCTCAGAATGCTTGTCGGTTTTGAAATCTGCATCATCCTTGTGTATTTGATGGCTACTGTCATTCGATGGGTTTCCGCCTGTAATACGGCAAACAAAATGAACGACAAACTTAGACAGATAAGCCGTGGGGAAGAAAAGGACAGCTGAAATAAGTTCCGCCTGTAATCTTCATTTTATTGACAACAATATAATGCTAAGGTTGTGGCAAAAGAGCCTTGATTTTCAGCCCTGCTTAAGGAAATTTCCTACATTTTGCCAATTTATTCCATTTATTAATTGAATTTACTGGTCTAATATACTACTGACTTGATTTGGTTTTTAAAAAATTTCTGGAGTATATAAAGTCGGAGTTCAGTTATGTCGGAATTAGAAAGCGAATTCATTGATGCAATGGAATTCACTGGTGAAGCCGAAGTTGTTCAGAATGAGCAGAATTCGGAAGCTTTTACAAAAGAATTTTCTCCAAAACAGATTGGATCCATCGCAAAGTACATTGAGCCTGTAAACGGAACTGCAACAATCGATACCCTTGCAGATCTTTTTGCGGCAAATCCAGATCTTAATGCGGTTCCGGTTGAAGAATATGACCGCGTTGTAGGTATCATCGACAGGCGTACTGTTGAGGATGCTACTAATACCGCTTTCAAGCGTTTCATGTCGCGGCCGATAAGTGACATGACGATGAAAGTTTCGACCATTTTTCAGGCAAAAGATTATATTGAAAAAACTCTTGGAAAAGTTTCCGATATCAACAAGAAATACGGAACAGTCTATTTCCCTGTGTTCAACCGCAGGAATTTCTTTGGTATTGTTTCCCTTGATGAATTTCTTGACCGCATGGATCAGATCCGTCAGCAGGACCTTGAAAAGGCAAGTTCCATCCAGCAGTCTCTTTTCCCGACTGCGGAAGACATTTCGAAATTCCAGTTTTCCATTACTTGCTGGAACAGGATGGCCAATTCCCTGGGTGGAGATTTCTATAAGACATTCAAGCTCAGTGAATTCCAGTCCCTCATATGCTGCTGTGATGTTTCAGGAAAGAATGTAGCCGCATCCCTTTTGACAGTGGCCGCCATCTCCTTTTTTGAGGCAAGAAAGACACTCGCAAATCTCTCAATGGACCCTGTGGATATCCTTTCTGAATTTGATGAGTACCTTCAGTCTGTTGTCCCTGTTGGAAATTTCATTACCGGTGTTTTTGTATATGTCGACCTGAAGAAGCATTTCTTCCAGGTGTACAACTGCGGACACACGACGACTTTCCTTGTGTATGCAAATCCAAGCAGCGCAGATCCTTCACCTAAGGTTGCAAGCATCGCGCCAAAACTTCCGCCTTTTGGAATGGGAGCAGTGAAGGTTGCCCTGGACAGATCCAAGGAAGACAAGGACGCAAAGAAGCCTTATGAGACTCTTGCCGCAAAGAAGGGAATTCACCTTGAACTTTATTCCGATGGTTTCACAGACATGATGAACGATGACGGATTCCGTTTTGAAGAACAGAATGCGAAAAACTTTTTCATTGATCTCTATACAAAACCGGCCGAAAAAGTTTCTGAAGAAATAAAATATACCGTGGATAATTATATTGGAAACAGCATGCTCCCAGATGATATTACGGTTATTGATATTAGATTTGACTCAATGCTCTTTTTCTAAGTCCTCCTTCTATACATGCATTTAAAAATTTTAAGGGCTGTCCTTGCGAAGTTACACCTCATTCCTCGGGCAGCCCTTTTCTATTTCTAAAACTCAGAAGCAGAAATTATTTCTTTTCCTGAACCTTATCCTTATCCTTCTTAACCTTCTGGTCAAGAACATCCATCATCTTGTTGAGTGCAGCTGCAAAGTCAAAATCATCACCAGTAACATGTGCGTTTGCACCCCAGCGGTAATTTACAGTTGTATCAAAGTAAAATTTCTTGTCTTCCTTAACATGAATGATAAGGTCAACGATAAGATTTTCTGCGTAGCTGATTCTTTCGAGCTTCTTGTTGATAAGTTCATGCTGATCCTTGTCGAGTGTGAAGCCCTGTGCTGATATTGATGTATTCATAGTAGTACTCCTTATGTAGTTTTTTCTTTCTAGCACAGCAAACTGCTGAACCGAACCTTGCTTTAAGGTTATATCAATAGTATAACCCATATTTCCGAAAAATCAAAATTTTTCTTCATGGATTCCCTAAAAAATCTTTAATCTTATCTGTTGTAGGAGGATTCCACATTGAGGAGTGTTCTGTATTTTGCCACAGTCCGTCTTGCGATTTTTATTCCGCGTTTTTCAAGTGCTTCCGCAAGTTTCTGGTCGCTGAGCTTTTTACCTTCTGAATTGTTTTCCAGTATTTCCTTCAGGTGATGCAGTACATTGTCACGGCTCACGGAACTGTCTTTTGTTGAAGCTGCGTTTGTGAAAAAATATTTTATGTTGAACAGTCCCCAGTCGCACTGGATGTATTTGCTGTTTGACATTCTTGAAACAGTAGTCTCGTGTACGCCAAGTTTGTCCGCGATGTCCTGAAGCCTCAACGGAACAAGATACCCCGGTCCTTTTTTGAAAAATTCCAGCTGGATGCGGACTATCTCGCAGCATGCCCTTGCTATGGTGTTCTGCCTGTAGTTGAGCGCCTCGATTATCTCCTGCGCTTTTTGCATCTGCTGTGCGATTTCTTTTTTCTTCATGTCATCAGCAGGTGATGCAGCCGGAACTGTAAAATCGTCCTTGTTTATGCTCACCTGCGGTATGTTTTCGTTTGACATCCTTACTATCAGTGAAATTTCAGAATCCTTTATCAGCGTGCCTTCCTTTGGAATCTCATTGCCAGTGGAATCTGTTTTCTCGACAAACACATCTGCCGCAACATAATGGGTTTCTGTCGTTGAAAAATCTCTGGCCGGGAAAGGGTCCAGCGTACGGATGAACTGCAGGGCTTCCTCGATGGCTTCGTCAGTAAGCTGAAAATTCGTGTAGCGCAGCGATGCTTCCGTAAGACCGATCATGTCCTGCTGGTCTGCCAGATGCTTTTTTATCTTTGCCGATATGCGGTCGATTTTTGGCGGGTCGAGATAGTTCAGCTTTCCGTCAAGAATGAAAAGTGCAAGAACCGGTGCGTCGGCTTTCTGCTTTGCCTGGACAAAGAGGCTTTCCTCCATGTTCTTTACGCACAGTCCCGGTGGATCAAACTGCTGAATCCGTTCCATGCATTTTTCAAGAAGACCTACGGTGTGGAATTTATTTTTCTTGTCCAGCAGGGAAACCGGTGCCAGAAAATGATAGCCCTTTGCATCCAGGTTGTAGATGAGCTTTTCACAAAGTTCATATTCCGCCGGTGACATTTTAGTCATGTTGAGCTGGCTTAAAAAATGTTCCGTAAGGGAAGTTCTTGTGTCCGCCTGGCTTTCAAGGGCCGCAAGATGTGCTTCAGAAGCCTGCTCTCCACTTGCCGATGAGGATGAGACTTTTGTGTTGTCCTTTGGAAGTCTTCGCTTGCGGCTGTCATCAACCACCAGCATGGGATTTTCATCGGCGAATTTCCTCAGTTCCGCAACAAGATCCTGCGTTGACATGGAGAGCATGTTCAGTGACTGAATCTGCTTCTGGCTGAGAATCTGGACCTGTTTCTGCAACTGCCGCTGCTGGAGGTTTATTGCCATGGATTTATTGTAAAGTAAAAATGAAAGATGTGGTAGTAATGGATGATGTCAATTTTCATGTGACAAATTCTTCTGCTTTTTGATATAATGGAGTCATGAGAAATTTTAACAAGTTTGGAATCAAAATTCCCGGCATCCTTTTGCCAAAAGAGAAAAAGCTGGACTCCTGGAGCGTAATTGCATGTGACCAGTATACACAGGATATGGACTATTGGAAAAAAGTTTCCGAGGCTGCAGGAACATCTCCTTCAACACTCAACCTTATCCTTCCTGAAGTCTATCTTGGCGCACCGGACAGAAAGGAACGCCTTGAAAAAATCCGTAATTCCATGCGCTCTTATGTCGATGGAAATGTCTTTGATGAAGAGACTGAAGAACTTGTTTATGTTGAGCGTACTTCAGCCTATGGCAGAAAACGCCGAGGACTTGTCTGTGCAATTGACCTGGATACCTATGAATGGAAGCCTTTCAGCAAAAATCTGATCCGCGCGACGGAAGCTACCATTGTCGACCGTATTCCTCCAAGAAAAGAAATCAGAAAAAATGCTCCGCTTGAACTTCCTCATATCATGCTTCTCGTAAATGACAGCGACCATATTCTTGTGGAAGCCTGTGGCGATCTTGCAAAGAAAAATGCGCCGGTCTATGACGGAGATCTTATGCTTGGTGCGGGCCACATCACCGGTTGGGCCGTAAAATCTGAAGAGCAGCTTGATGCCCTTCATGCAAGTCTTGATAGAATTTTTGAAAAGAATACTTCCGCAGACGGAACCACATTCATGTTCGCTGTGGGAGACGGAAACCATTCCCTTGCGACTGCCAAGGCTGTCTGGGATGAATACCGCGAGGAACTTAAGGCACAGGGAAAAACTGATGAAGAAATCGCATCGTCAAATGTCCGCTATGCCCTTGTTGAAATCGTGAACATCTATGATCAAGGACTCACCTTTGAACCAATCCATCGCGTTCTTTTCAATGCATATCCTCAGAAACTTATTTCTTTCCTTGCAGACAAACTTGATGGAAAGATAATTGAGGAAAGCGACCGTGCATCCCTTGAAGTGAACGTAAAGAATTCAAAAGCAGACTTTGGTTTTGTCTACAATGTTGATGGAAATCTGCGCTTTACACGCATTGCGACAGAAATTACCGACCTTGCAGTAAGCCGCCTTCAGCCGGTGCTCATCAGCAAGTGCACTGAAGTTGAGATTGACTATATCCACGGAACTGAAGAAGTGTTCCGCCTGGGAAAGAAGGAAAATGCTGTTTCTGTTCTTCTTCCTCCGATTGCCAAAGATTCTTTCTTTGATACCATCAGCGGTCGTGGGCCACTGCCAAGAAAGAGCTTCAGCATGGGCGAGGCGGATGAAAAAAGATTCTATCTTGAATGCCGCAGACTATTCGGCTGAAAAGAGTTCCGTCTGTAAAAATAATTATCTGTGCATGTGAGCGGTCATGGAAGTACAGTACGTTAAGAATGAAAACAACAGGGAAGAAAATTTCATTTTGCCGGAAACAGAAAAGGCCATCAACGGAATCATCGCTGAAATTGGCCGGACTTTTTCTCTGAGCAGAGTCCTTCTGCAGATTGTGTACATCGCATATCTTGCAATGCGCACTTTTTACATGGAAAGATTTTTTGCCTTCAATGTGGTTCTTCTGACCATCTGTATCCTTCAGCTTCTGTTCTTTTTTGCTGACCTTAACGGAAAAAAAAGAATCAGCGGCAAAGTTGATCTGCCATTCAGAATTGCAAAGAGACTTGTGTCCCTGGCGGTTGCAGGAATTTTCTTCATGGATATTTTTGTTCTGTCTGAGACCGTTCAAAGGTGGCAGGCTGTTTCAGGCGTCCTTATCTGTCTTGGATGGATCATGGCCTTCATAGGCGACCTTTTTTTGCGACTGTTCCAAGATACACGCGGATCATACTCAACAGCTTTAAAAAGGATATCGAGCCGACTGCCCTTGTTTCCCGTGGCCTTGAAAAAGCAAAGGAAGCTGCCGGACATATGGCAAAAAGAAAGGCTGTGAGAAGCTGGCGCAACGTCAAGTCCTGGTTTTCGGAACTTATCGACAACTAGCGGAAAATCATTATATAATAGATAAACATACATCAAAAACGGATGAGCATTATGGGAAAGGTAATTGTATTTGTTAATCAGAAGGGTGGAGTTGGAAAGACAACTTCTGCCATCAACATCGGTGCATATATTGCGGAAGCCGGAAAAAAAGTTCTGCTGGTGGATTTCGACAGCCAGGGAAACATGTCTTCCGGTGTGGGTGTGAACAAAAAGAAACCTACAATCTACGAACTTATGGCCGGCCAGTCTTCTGCAGACGAAACAATCAAGCATACGTCACTTCCAAATCTTGACGTCATCAGTGCTTCCATCGAGCTTTCTGGTGCCGCAATTGAGCTTGTAGATCTTGAGAACCGTGAATTCTACCTTAAGAATGCGCTCGCTCCTGTAAAAGACAGATATGACTACATCCTCATCGACTGCCCTCCGTCTCTTGGACTTCTTACTCTTAACGGTCTTGTTGCCGCTGACGAAGTCCTTGTTCCAATGCAGTGTGAATTCTTTGCCCTTGAAGGTCTTACTCTTCTTCTTCAGACAGTCAAGTCTGTTCAGGGTGGACTCAACAAGGATCTTAAGATCGGTGGAATTTTCTTCACCATGTATGACAGCCGCACAAAACTTGCGGAAGCAGTTGTAAAGGAAGTCATTTCATATTTTAAGGATTATGTATTCAATACAATGATTCCTCGCAACATCAAGCTTTCGGAAGCTCCATCCCATGGAGAACCTATCTGTCTTTATGATCCGTCATGTATCGGAGCAAAAAGCTATAAAAAACTTGCGGAAGAGGTGATTAACCGTGGCTAAACATCAGGGACTTGGTAGAGGCCTTGGGGCCTTGATGCAGGATGCGGAGGACGACTACTCTTCATCAAGAAATACTCCTCTGTCTGCGGAACAGGCTGTTGGAGTTCAGCTTAAGGAAACAGCTCCTGTAAAAAGCAATTTGCCATCCGGTATTACTGCAGATGAAAACGGAACTCTTTGGTGTGATCCAAAACTTCTCAAGCCTAATCCACGCCAGCCTCGTACATATTTTGACGAGGAAAAACTCAATGAGCTTTCTGAGTCGATTCGCAGTGAAGGTGTCATTCAGCCGGTAACTGTTGAGGATGCAGGCGACGGAACTTTCTACATCATTTCCGGTGAACGCCGTACACGCGCTTCACTCAAGGCTGGTCTTGAAAAGATTCCTGTTCAGCTGAAAAAATATTCAGACGAGAAAAAACTTGTTGTCGCCCTTATAGAGAACATCCAGCGTACTGACCTTAATCCGGTGGAAGAAGCCCAGGCTTACTACAAGCTCATGGAAATCGCAAACATCACACAGGATCAGGTTGCGGAACGTGTAGGAAAAAACAGGTCAACAGTAGCAAACTGCCTTCGCCTTCTAAAACTTCCAGAAGACATCCAGAAGGCCCTCGTGGAAGACAAGATAACCTCAGGGCATGCACGTGCCATCCTGAGCCTTGATAACGATACTGACATGAGAATCCTCTTTGGTAGAATCCAGGGGCAGGGACTTTCAGTTCGCCAGGCGGAAGCAATGGCCAAGGAAATGAGGGAAGCAACACCATTCAGTGGAACAGCCCCAAAGCCTGCCGTTGACAAACGGGATCCAAATCTCATTGCTCTTGAAAACAAGATCATAGAAAGTCTTGGAACCAAGGCACAGATCAAGGGTGATCTTTCAAAAGGTACGATTACAATCAACTATTTCAATGGTGAGGATCTGGACAGGATTTTCAACATAATCGCGCCAAACGCAAAGCTCTAGACTTTATCTTAAGCTTCATCCATCTCTTCAAGTTCCTCTTCGCTTTCAAGAGGTTCGTTCTGGGAATTTACATTTCTGATGAGCGGAACCACTTTCATGAGGCATTCAATTATGTCCGGGTCGAAAGTCTTTCCTGTTTCTTCCCGCATGATGTCCAGAGCTTCGTCAAGGGAGAAGGAATCCTTGTAGTGCCTTTTGCTCAGAAGGGCATCCAGGACGTCGGCTACGGTCATTATCCTTGCGCACAACGGAATCTGGTTGCCTTCAAGTCCGCGGGGATATCCTGTTCCGTCGTAATGCTCATGGTGGTAAAGAGCCATCATCTCCGAGTACATCAGAAGTTCTTCGTCGATAATTTCCGGCAGATATGCATCAATCATGTTGTACCCGATTTCGGAATGGGTCTTCATGGTTTCATATTCTTCCTTTGTGAGTCTGCCAGGTTTTTTGAGGATGTTGTCTGGAATCTGGATTTTTCCAAGGTCGTGCAAAGGAGCTGCCTCAACGATTCTGTTTATGACTTCATCAGTAAGGATTGCCTTGTATTTTTCCGTCTTTGAAAGTTCGTTGCAGAGAATCTCAACATACTTGCTTGTCCTTTTGATGTGCTGCCCTGAAAATTTGTCGCGGCTTTCAACAAGGTTTGCGAAAGTGTGCAATTCCTGGAACTGAAGTTTTCTGATCCTCTTGTTTCTTTCCTGAAGGTCAAGGACTGTTTTTCTGAGAATCTTTGTAATTGAAAGGCAAGTGATGATGAGAAGTACATATTCAATCGTGTATCCTGCCACTATTGGAACAAAGTAATCCCTTGGCGTGTCCGATGTAAGGTCCAGCAGATACATTGACTGGGATTTTATATATATGGAAATTACAAGTCCTGTGTAACCCAATGAGGCTGCGATAATCGTAAATTTTCTCTGAAGATAAAGACAGCTGAACAATGTGGCGAAAGCGTAGGTGATGTGGATGCCGATCCTGCTGTTTGAACCCATGATTGCAGTCAGAGTCACCACTCCTACAAGTCCCAGGTACATGGTGATGGTTCTGTTTACGTTGAGGCGGACGAACATGTTCATCAGGACTGAAAATACAAAACTTATGATCCAGCACAGCATTGTGAATTCATAGGCCATGCTGAACAGCTTGAAGTATCGTGCCACAAGAAAGATTACGCAGGTCAGGTTTGCATAAAGCATTACGCTTGCGATGAGTCTGTTGGATCTGTCGGTCGTTCTATTTAAAAACTCTTCTTCAATTTCCACAATATAACAATTATAACACAAATGAATGAAAATATCGAAAAACAGTGCATTTTTTTTCATCTGGCCCATTACATATATATAAGGAGGTTATTTGTGATGGAAAGGATGAAACTCGTGATGGTGAAAACCGTATGTCCGGCACTGGTTCTTTTCTTTGTGGTTTCTTTTTCCGTGTGCAATTTTGGGTGCAGGAATTCAATTGAGGAAATCGAAGTTCTTGAAGGCGATTTTTCTGTTCCGCAGATAGAAAATTTTGCCGTCACCGGAGCTTCAACATTGGAAATTGGATTTTCAAAGAAAACTTTTGTCCAGAATCTTTCGGTGGTATCAAAGACTACTGAAAGTGAATTCTGCGACATTACCGCGGAATATGACGAGGAAACACAGAAGACAAAGGTTGCCCTTGGAACACAGACGGAAATAGGTGAGGACTATCTGATCGAAGGTCAGGTTGAAGATCTTCACGGAAATTCCCTGACTTTCAGCATAGGGTTCAGGGGATTCAATGAAAATCCGGCCAGAGTGATTCTGTCTGAGGTAAGGAATGCCTACGGAACTGCGTCAGTCAAGGATGCTGAAGGCGTGTCCAGGTCGGTGCACCGCAGCGAATATGTTGAACTTTATGTCCTTAAGGGAGGAAATCTTTGCGGAATTGAAATTTGCAGTGCCAGTGACGGCAGCGAAAAAAAATATACAATGCCTCCAATTGAAGTGGAGACCGGAGAATACATAACTGTTCACATGAGGACTGTAAATGCCGAGGGATTTGACGGTGAAGGCATGGTGAGTGAAATTGCCGACGATTTTACTTTGTCCACCCACGAGGATTCCTGCGATATTGCAAGGGACCTGTGGTCTGACAATACGAAATCATGTTTTGCCGACAGTGACATTGTTTATGTCCAAAATGCCTACGACGGAACTATTCTTGACGCCCTTGTTTTTGCCAAGAGTTCCGTAGAGGCGTGGAAAGATTCCTTTAGTGAGATTGTTGCCGCAGTGGAGCAAAGCGGCGTGTGGGGCTCGAGTGCTTCTCCTGAAAATGCTGTGTGCAGTGATCTGATCACGACAAGTGCGGCAACAAGAAGCTATTCCCGGCAGAACATCGATGAAGCCATTGCCGCCTACGCAGCCGGTGAGCCGATCATCAACGGAAAGGATGTCTGGATGATAACGGCCAACACTGGCAGCGGTAAAAAACTTGTGGTTGGAATTACTCCCGGAATGAAAAACAGCAGCAACGAATACAAAAAGTAAACCGGTTTTACTTGAAGTCCGGAATATCCTTTTTTTTGTTGTATTTGTAATCGTAGATGTGTGTGGATGCGATTTTGCCGTCTATGCGGTCGTTTTCCTTCTGAAGCTGGTATTTAATCATCTCCTTGAAAACGTTCATCAGTGGCTCCGGATCTGCGTCCTTGTTTGCTATTCCGGATTTCTGAAGTTCCTTTATGAGATAGTAGCAGGTTTCTATTGTTGAAACGCAGTATTCGGCAGGCTCGTGCTTGAACGTGAAGATGCTTCTGTACTGGCCTGTGAAAGAAAACTTCGGCAATGAATTTATGTTCATGCTGTAGCGGATCATCTTTTTTGAGCAGAACCAGGTTGCGTCGAGAACGAAGACTAAAAGTTTGCGGCCTGCGACTGTTTCTTTGAAGCCTTCTTTTTTTGCAGTCCATGCGTCTTCGCCTGGGTACATCATTACTGCAAAGTATTGAGGATCGTTTAGTAATTCGTTGAATCTTTGATTTTTTGAATAATTTCGTCGGTGGCAATACCGCCGGTGACGGCGGAAAGGTCATCTTCGGTTAGATGTACGATCATTTCGTTCTTGTCTTCCATGTTGTTGTCTCCTTGAATGAAAAATGAATCAGCGGAACCGAACCCGGTCGCTGCCCGTTTATCTCTTACGGTCGTTCGCCCGCGTTGGCAGCTCCTTGGCAAATCCCGG
>CALELJ010000250.1 GCA_937902445.1 uncultured Treponema sp.
ATTCGAGGTCTTCATTGACTTTGCTTTTCTTGACAGCGGTACAGGCGGAATTCCATACATGCTTTTGCTTAAGGAAAAATCTCCAGAATGCCGTTGTGTCTATCTTGGTGATACTGTTCATTTTCCTTACGGAGAAAAATCTTTCGATGAGATTGTAAAGTGTTCTTCCCAGGCCATAGACCTCATTGTCCATAGATGGAACCCACGTGCGGTGATTATCGCATGCAATACAATTTCTGTTACGGCCCTTGATGAGCTTAGGAAACTTCATCCCGATCTGCCAATCGTCGGAACTGTTCCTGCCATCAAGCTTGCCGCCAAAGTCTCGTTGAATAAAAAAATCGGTTTCCTTGCTACGAATGCTGCCGTCAGCCATGAATATTCAAACAGGCTCATTTCTGATTTTGCATCTGACTGCCAGGTATTCAAAAGAGGAGACCCTGAACTCATCTCATTTATTGAACATAAACTTTTTACAGCTTCCAGAGAAGAAAAACTTGCAGCTGTAATGCCGGCAGTAGAATATTTCAATGGATGTGGCTGTGATACCATCATTTTGGGATGCACCCACTTTACCCACATGGCACATGAAGTTGAGGAAGCTTTTGCCTCAAAAAGCTGGAGAAAAGTTTTTGTTGTTGACAGCCGTGACGGTGTCTCAAATCACGCTCTTGATGTTATTAAAACTGCACCGGAAAAGCCGGAATCAGAAAACTTGCCGGAAGATATGACCTTCTTTGTTACAAGTCTTGACGGTGAAGATGAAAAAAGGGAATACGAAATTCTGTGCAATAAATTCCATATTCCCTTTGGAGGCTGCATAAGTTGAATTCCAGATGCAGTATTAAATGAGTTCACTTTCTCACAGAAGCGATTTTATCATACTGAAAATTTATGTAAATTGGGCCTGGGACATGAAATTCTTTCGGAGTATACCGAAAAAATAGTGTGCGTCAAACCGAAAGATTTATGTGCGTTTACTACGATTACATGATCTTGCGGAAGTATGCTAAAATGTCATCATGAACCTTATATTACTTGATGATCATGAAGCAATCTTGAACGGCCTTGACTCTTTTTTTACCAAAAGCGGAATCAATGTGCTTGCGAAATTCACTGATGGCGATGAACTCATCTCCTATATCGATGAAAACAAACCTGATTCAAATCCAGTTGTTATCTGCGATCTGCAGCTTGAAAATGAATTTGCTTTTGCGACTATTGAAGAGCTTAGAAAACGAAAGTGCCGGGTAGTTGTCTATTCCATGTTTAAAACCGTCAATATAATTTTCCGTTCCTTCAGATGTGGGGCCTCTGGCTTTGTTTTCAAGAACCAGGAAATCAAAGTCCTTCTTGATGCTGTGAAAATTGTTGATTCCGGAAAGACTTATATTCCTCCGGAAGTCCTCAGCGATTATATCAGCGGGGCTACAGTTTATTCAGTTCTTACCTCAAGAGAACAGAAAATTCTAGATTACATGATGGATAACAAGGTCAACAGTGAGATTGCCCTTGCTCTAAATGTAACTACAAGGACGATTGAAAATTGTTTTTCAAGAATCTATGACAAGGTCGGCGTCACAAATAAAAAGGAATTGAGAAAAAAGATCGGACTCCCAGATTGAACCCGAGGTTAGAAAATTATCTTGATTGTGCATCCGTCATCGGGTTCAGAGAAAATTTCAATTTTTCCGTCAATGATTTTAACACGCTGGAAAATTCCATTGAGTCCAAAATGCTTTCCTGTCTGAAGTTTTGAAATGTTGTTTGTAATCTTGTGGGCGTCAAAACCCACTCCGTCATCGCTGATAAAAAAGGCGACTCCTTTGGTTCCGTTTTTCCTGAAATTAACCGTCGCTGTTTCTGCATGGGAATGTTTATGTATGTTTGAAAGAGCCTCACTTACAATTCTGAATATGTTCAGCTTCATGTGTTCATCTGTTCTATTGAAAAGGTCTTCTCCGTCAATGCTGAACTGACATTTGATTCCACTGTTTTTCTCGAAGTTGTGGCATAGTTCAGCCAATGCAATTTCAAAATCATGGTCATCGATAAAAGACGGTGGGTTCAGGTTGTAGCAGACATTCCTGATTTCTGTGATCGACTCTCTGATTTTTTTTGACAGTTCATCAATATCTTTTTCATTATCTGCATCTATGCATTCCGCCTTCAATGACGCACCAAGAAGTTCCTGGGCAACGGTGTCGTGAAGTTCACGGGATATACGCATTCTTTCTTCGTCAACGCCCTTGTAAACTTCAGTAATCAGTTTTTTTGATTCTTTTGTCTGAAGCTCTTTTGTAAAATAGATGGCTATGATGAATATGGAGGCAAAGAAAAAAGCTGAGAAAATGATTATGAAAAAATTTGTGTTTTTCTGGGCTGTATTCTGGATTGAAATCAATTCAAAGGCAAAGTGCTTTATCCCTTTGGATATTGCGGTTGCATTCTGCTCGGCAAGTCCGCTTTTGATTTCCATGATGCTTTCATTCAATACCGGCTGCTGATTTTTGATTATGATATATATATCTGAATCATATAGGCTGAGAAGACTTTGCTCCAGCTGCTGTGAGGCATCTTCAAAATCTTTCCCTTCTTCAAGTTGATCTATCATAATAAAATATGAATCAATTACTTCTGTAAATTGGGCAAAGGCCCTTGATGCAAATGCTGTCAGAAGGAAAATCAGGAAAAGTTTTTTCATCTTGAGAAAGCGTTGAAATATTTTGCGATGAAAAATCCACCAAAAACCGCAACAGTCTTGTCCACGATGCTGACAGGAATCCTTGAAATGATTGAAGCCCAGAGAAGAGGAATCTTGTTCATGATGAGCGAAAAGGTGAACAGGTTGTTTGCCTGGTCTTCTACAAAGTCAATTTTTGCTGCATAAAAGGTGTCATAGATTATTCCGCCTTCGATACTGATTATGATGATGAGAAGCACTGAAAGGAACAGAAGTTTGAAAATTGAAAACTCTTTTTCTTTTCTTGCAAAGAGCCAGGAAATCAGTGCCACAGTGATGGAACAGATTCCAAACCAGCTTGGTACTATGCTTTCATATTTAATTATTACTTCTGCCATGTGGTAGGTCACTGCGCAGATCAGTCCACATGGAAGTGAAAAAAATCCAGCCATCACTGTGAAAATGGTGTCCATGTAGAAAGGAATTTTCAGTATTCCCACTGCAATACTGTTTATCAAAAGATTAAGAAGCCCAAAAGAAATACCGTAGAAAATCTGCATAGGTACAGAAATCTTCTTGAATGAATAATT
>CALELJ010000251.1 GCA_937902445.1 uncultured Treponema sp.
TTCCGGCTGAATAAAATCCTGCTTCTTGTACTGATCATCCTTTCCGTCGGAATTTTTGCATGCACTTCCACAGTTGAATTTTCTCCGCTCTATTACAAAAACTTCTGGATTACAGAAAAATATGGAATCACGCTTTTCAAGAAGAATTATGGTTTCCTCCACAATTTCTACTACGTCTACATCATTTCAACAAACCTTCTCGGCTGCTTCATAATCCTAAGATCACTTACAAGACAGCATGAAGTTTCCTTCATCACAAGCGGACTTCTTCTCCTGTCCATGTTCCTTTCTTTCCTGTGCTATATGATCCAGAAAATGCTTAAGCTGAATGTGACCATCGTTCCAATGAGCAATGTCATTTCCGAGTCCTTCATTTTCATTCTTCTCGTGAGAATCAGACTCTACGACATAAAGAAAGTTTCATCCGATTTCTATGCGGAAACAAAAACAACCGGTCTCGTCATGTTTGATAAAGCCGGCCGATATCTTGGTTCCGATGATACGGCAAAATACTGGTTCCCTGAAATTAAAAAACTCAAGCTTGACCAGATAGATCCTGAAATTTATAAAAAGCTCATGCACTGGCAAAGTGGCCTCAATTACGAAACCGCCTATCTTGAAAGCAACGACAGGATCATAAGCGCAAAGTATTTTGAACTTGAAAAAAGAGCAGGGAAATCCATCTGCATCGTCTACCTTACAGATGCAACCCAGCAACAGAAGTATACAAAACTTGTCGAGAACTATAAAAACGAACTTGAGAAAGAAGTTGAAAAGAAAACAGAAAAACTTTTCAAGATACAGAACGACATCCTCATAAGCATGGCAAACATCGTCGAAAGCCGTGACAACAACACAGGCGGCCACATCGTCCGCACCAGCGACATCGTAAAGATCTTTGTCTCCCATCTTATGGAAAAAGAAAAATATCCGGCCCTTACTGAAAAATTTGCTGCATGCATGATCAAAGCCGCTCCTCTCCACGACTTTGGAAAAATCGCAATCCCTGATGTCGTACTCAACAAGCCTGGAAAATTCGAACCTGAAGAATATGAGATAATGAAAATGCATTCCGCAAAGGGTGCCGTTATCGTCGGAAAAATCCTTAACAATACCGATGATCCTTTGTTCAAGGAAATCGCAATCAATGTGGCCCACTTCCATCACGAGAGGTGGGATGGTTCCGGCTATCCAAAAAAACTGGTGAAGACCGAAATTCCTTTTGAAGCCCGCATAATGGCTCTTGCCGATGTTTTTGATGCCCTTGTCAGCAGACGCGTCTATAAGGAAAATTTTGATTTTGAAAAGGCATTTTCCATCGTAAGGGAATCTTCCGGAACTCATTTTGATCCGGAACTGTGTGAAGATTTCCTTGAATGCCGGCCACTTCTGGAAGACCTTTATTCTACTTACGATCGATAGTTATTCATACTAACAATAGTTAGTTTTAGAAAATATATACTATTTCTGCTCTCAGTTATTATGAAGTATAATCTGGGAAGCATAGAATCAGGAGGCAATTTAAATGCAGCAGCTTGAAAAACAGTTTCATATCCATTGTGTCGAAGGTGACGTTGGTCGCTATGTTATCCTTCCTGGAGACCCGGGCCGTGTAGAATCCATTGCAAAATTATTTGATGACGCACATTTCGTTGCCTCAAACCGTGAA
Organism: uncultured Treponema sp.; assembly: GCA_937902445.1. GTDB lineage: Bacteria > Spirochaetota > Spirochaetia > Treponematales > Treponemataceae > Treponema_D. The sequence continues at coordinate 1,670 of CALELJ010000251.1, forward strand.
TTCACAATCTGGACCGGAACCCTTGAGGGAGAAAAAGTTTCCGTATGCTCAACAGGCATAGGAGGACCTTCCGCATCCATCGCCATGGAAGAGCTCCACAACATCGGTGCCGACACATTCATCCGTGTGGGAACCTGCGGCGGCATTGATACTGACGTAAAAAGCGGAGATGTTGTTGTTGCAACCGGAGCAATCCGTTACGAACATACAAGCCAGGAATATGCGCCTATTGAATACCCTGCGGTACCTGATTTTGGAATCACCTCCGCCCTTGTCAAAGCATGTGAATCCCTTGGAAAAAGCTACCATACAGGAGTTGTCCAGAACAAGGATTCCTTCTACGGACAGCACAGCCCTGAAAAATCTCCTGTCTACTACGAGCTTCTTCAGAAATGGGACACATGGAAACGCCTTGGAGTAAAGGCAAGCGAAATGGAAAGCGCAGCATTGTTTGTCGTTGCCTCAGCCCTCAAATGCCGTTGCGGTTCCTGCTTCCACGTCATCTGGAATCAGGAAAGGGAAAAACTTGGACTTGACCAGGACATGAGCGAAGACACAAGTTCCGCAGTAAGAGTAGGGGTAGAAGCACTGCGCCTTGTAATCCAGAACGACAGAAAAAAATCCTGACATGAAAAAAGGCCCCTGGAGAAATCAACCAGGGACCTGAAATAGAAATAAACAATCCTACAAAATGTCTTCCAGTTTCTTTCCCGCATATTCCTGGGCACTGAAAATTCTTCCGGACTTTTTGTCATCCGCAAAAATTCCAAGAACAAGACCTGGCAGTGCACTTTCCGGCGCATTAGGAGCTGACTGTCCGCCAAGATCAGTTCTGCACCAGCCTGGATCTGCAAGATTTATCATCACATCTGTTCCTTCCACTTTTGTTCCCAAATCTTTAGTAACCTTATCAAGAGCCGCCTTGCTTGCAGAATAACCGGCCTGCTGTGGATCCTTGTCGATTCCGCTTGTAACATTTACAATGCGTCCAAAACCTGCAGCCATCATCTTTGGCATAAAGTGGTAGCAGATCATCATCGGCGAAATTGTATTGACGCGGAAACTTACTTCGTAGTCATTTGCCGGTGTCGCAAGATAATCCGTGCGGTATGCTATCTGAAGCCCTGCATTGTTCAGCACGATTTCAACATTAACACCCAAAGCATCTATTTCCTTAAGCATGGCATCGACTTCAGAAAGATTGTCCAGTTCAGATTGAACACAAATAACTTTGATTCCCTTTGATTCAAGTTCCTTTGCAAAATTTTCACAGTGGCTTTTGTTCCTTGAATGCAGAATCAAATTGCATCCATAATCTGCAAGAAGCTGCGCAGAAAGTTTTCCAAGACCACGGCTGGCTCCAGTTACAAGTGCCCATTTTCCTTTAATGTTTGTCATAGATTCTCCACATAGTTTTGTACGGCAGCTCAAGGCCACCTTTCAATTTGAATGTCCTTGTTTTAATTATGCGTCAACGACAGTCCATTATCAAATAATTTTTCTTTATGAAAATCATGATATACTGAACTTATGCACTATGAAAAAATAGTCTCAGGTATTTTCATCGATCGCCCCAATAGATTTATTGCCCATGTAGATATAGACGGAACTACAGAAACCGTCCATGTTAAAAACACAGGCCGCTGTAAGGAACTTCTGGTTCCCGGTGCCAAAGTCTATCTTGAAGATTTTGAAGGACGCATGGGAACACGCAAACTTCGATACTCTATGGTTGCAGTAGAAAAATGTTGTAAAAACAACAAAACAACTCTCATCAATTTGGACAGCCAGGCACCAAACGCCGTCATCAAGGAAGAATTTGAAAAAAGCGGAATTAACTTCAAAAGCGAATGTACCTACAAAAACTCGCGCTTTGACTTTTATTTTGAAAAAACTGATGATGTTGGAAAAACAACAAAAGGATTTCTTGAAGTAAAGGGCTGCACCCTTGAAAGCAACGGCCACTGCAAATTTCCTGATGCACCGACTGAAAGGGGAGTGAAGCATCTAACAGAACTTATTGAAGCAAAGGAAAATGGCTTCTGGGCTGGAGTTCTTTTTTTGATTCAGATGGAAGAAGCAAAAGACTTTGCCCCCAACGATGAAACCCACAAGGCCTTTGGCGATGCACTGCGGCTTGCGGCAAGCAAGGGAGTGGAAGTCCTCTGCTACAGCTGCCATGTCACACCGGACAGACTGGAAATTAAAGACAAAGTTAAAGTCATTTTGTAAAATAAAAAGGCTATATACGGAAATAGTGTTGCTTTATTACAAGATATGGACCCTTCGACTTCGCTCAGGGATCCTATAGGCTGGCTGAGCAAAGTCGAAGCCTGCCTATAGTGTAGCAACACTTTCTACGGACATCTCTAAACAAAAAAAGCCGGAACTTCAAAAGAAGAACCGGCCTTCATGATTCCCATTGGGTATCAATTACTTGCTCAAGTATTCATTGATGCTTGCAGCAGCCTTGCGACCTTCACCCATGGCAAGGATAACTGTTGCGGCACCGAGAACGATGTCTCCACCAGCCCAAACCTTTGTCATGCTTGTAGCCTGCTTTTCATCAACTGTGATGTGGCCGTGGTCGTCAACCTTGATTTCTGGAGTAGTTGCAGGAATCAATGGGTTTGAGTTGTTACCGAGGGCAACGATTACAGCATCACAAGCAATCTCGTGTTCTGAACCCTTGATTTCAACCGGACGGCGGCGTCCCTTTTCATCAGGTTCACCAAGTTCGTAAGAAAGGCACTTAACTGCGCGAACCCTTCCGAATGTTTCCTTGTCGGCAGGATCATCGTAGCCAAGGATTTCAACAGGGTTTTCAAGGAAGTTAAAGATAACTCCTTCTTCCTCTGCGTGGTCAACTTCTTCACGGCGAGCTGGCATTTCTACACGTGAGCGGCGGTATACAACGTAAACTTTTTCTGCACCAAGGCGGAGAGCCATACGGGCACCGTCCATTGCAACGTTACCACCACCACAGACTACAACTGTCTTTGCGTGGAAGTAAGGTGTATCTGCGTGCTCTGTATCGTAAGCCTTCATGAGGTTTGCGCGTGTAAGATATTCGTTTGCAGAGAAAACACCAATAAGGTTTTCACCAGGAATGCCAAAGAACTTTGGAAGACCTGCGCCTGTTCCAACGAATGCTGCGTCAAATCCCTTGTCTGTAAGAATCTGCTGAACTGATGTTGTGCGTCCAACGAGAGTATTGTATTCAAACTTAACTCCCATCTTTTCAAGGTTTTCAACTTCCTTCTGAACGATAGCCTTTGGAAGACGGAATTCTGGAATACCGTAAACCATAACACCACCGGCCTTGTGGAAAGCTTCAAATACTGTAACGTCATGACCTGCGCGGCGGCAGTCAGCAGCTACAGTCAAACCTGCAGGACCTGAACCAACAACTGCAACCTTCTTTCCTGTTGATGCTGCAACTGCTGGAGCTGTAGTAAGGTTGTTGTTTCTTTCGTAGTCTGCAACAAAGCGTTCAAGGCGTCCAATAGAAACAGACTTTTCTGCGTTCTTGTAAACCTTGCCGACTGTACACTGACCCTGGCACTGCTTTTCCTGTGGACAAACGCGGCCACAGATTGCAGGAAGAAGGTTTGTTCCCTTGATGATATCAACGGCAGCCTTGAATTCTCCCTTTGCAACCTGTTCAATGAATGATGGAATCTGAACGTTTACAGGACAACCTGAAACACAAGGAGCGTTCTTGCACTGGAGACATCTCTGTGCTTCAACCACAGCCTGTTCTGCTGTGTATCCGAGTGCAACTTCTGTCATCTGTCTTGCGCGGACAAGTGGCTCACCGGAAGGCATTTCCATCTGAGGAATCTTCATGCGGTCAGGATTCTTAAGTTCCTTTCCCTCGATCTTCTTCTGTTCCTCAATTGCTATATTCTTTAATTCTTCAACTGTCTTATGTTCAGACATTTTTATCTCCTCTCATCGGGAAAGAAGAAATTCATAACAATGACTTTCCCGTAAAGATAGTCATAATTCCAATTTCGTTTTTAATTATGAATTGTGAATTACGAATTGTGAATTGATTAAAAAACTTTAGTTTTTTAATCCTATGTTGCACTTGTGCTTTGCTTCCTGTTCTTCTTTTGCAAAGCTCTTCATGCGCATCATCATGTTGTCCCAGTCAACCTGGTGTGCGTCAAAGTCAGGTCCGTCAACACAAACGAACTTTGTCTTTCCGCCAACGCTTACACGACAGCCACCGCACATACCTGTTCCGTCGATCATGATTGTATTCAAAGAAACAGTTGTCTTGATGTTGTACTTCTTTGTTGTTGCTGCACAGAACTTCATCATGATTGGAGGTCCAATTGCGATTACTTCAGCAGGTGCTGTCTGGCTCTGGCAAAGTTCATCAAGGACTTCAGTAACGAGGCACTTGCGGCCTTCAGAACCGTCGTCTGTACAGATGATAACTTCATCACAGACTGCCTTCATTTCATCAACGAAAATGAGAAGATCCTTTGTACGAGCACCTTCGATGAGGATAACCTTGTTTCCAGCTGCCTTGAGGGCCTGAACGATCGGGTAGAGTGGAGCTGTACCGAAACCACCGCCAACACAGACTACAGGGCGGTCATATTTTTCAATTACTGAAGGAGTTCCAAGAGGACCGAGAACACCACCGAGATAATCACCTGCCTTAAGGTTTGCAAGCTTCATTGTAGAAGCACCGATTGGCTGGAAAGCAATGGCAACCCATCCTTCCTCTGCGTTTGCGTCTGCGATTGTAAGAGGAATGCGTTCATTCAAATCCTGGTCAACCATTACGATCAAAAACTGTCCGGCCTTGCGGTTCTTTGCAATATCCGGAGCTTCAAATTTCATGTAGTAAACAGCCTCTGAAAGGTGTTTCATCTCGATTATTTTATTCATATAACCCCTTTCCACATTCCAAAAAGTGTGTATTTGTAGAATTATGCAATTTTACTATAGATAGATACATTTATCAATAATTTTTTATGACAAATTTTAGTTTTATGTCATTCTAATTAGAAAAAGGGGCGTCAAAACTTAGTCAAAATTTAAATAAAAGTAACTTTTTCCTTAGGCAGCAGTCTGCTTACAGTTCTTTCCAGTTTGTCGCATTCAATGGGTTTTGTCACATAATCCGCGAAACCGGCCTTCTCGTACATTTCCCTGGCTCCGTTAAAGGCATTGGCAGTAAGCATTACACATGGTGTTTCCCTGTTCCGGCTGTCTTCCCTGTCCCTGATACAGCTAAAGGTATCCATTCCGTTCATGCCCGGCATCATGTGGTCTATGAGAATGAGATCATATTTTTCATTGCATGATTTCCTGATGCATTCATCACCGCTTTCCGCAAGATCGACCTTCATTTCTGTCTGCTTGAGAAGATTTTCAATGACAAAAAGATTCATGTCGATATCATCAACAACAAGGATCTTTGCCTCAGGAGCCTTGAAAAGAACGCTGTATTTCTTCCTTCCTGCAATTTCATTTTTAAGGAAGTCAACTTTTCCTATCGGATCTTCGGAAGCTATTTTCTGCCTGAGACCCAAGACAAAATCAGAGCCCACACCATACTCGCTGGATACGGATATCTCACCGCCCATGAGATTTGCAAGCTGCTTCGATATTCTCAGACCGAGGCCTGTACCTTCTATGTTTCTGTTCTGTTCAAGGTCAAAACGCTCAAAGCGGCCATACATCTTGCGCAGGTCTTCTTCCCTGATTCCATTGCCGGTATCTTTTACGGAGAATGACATATCTGCATATCCTCCGTTGTCAACACAGGTCACGGTGTAGGTTATGGAACCTTCCTTCGTATACTTTGCCGCATTTGTCAAAAAGTTCAGCAATATTTCCTTTATTCTGGAATCGTCACCGTACAGCACAGACGGAACTGATTCATCCACATCAACAATGAATTTCAGGTTTTTCTTTTCTATCCTTTCACGAACCATTGTCACAGTATCAAGGATGAGGGTCTTCAATTCATACTCACGACAGACGATCTCTATTTTGCCCGATTCAATTTTGGAAAGATCAAGAATGTCATTTATCAAGGACAGCAATGCGCCCCCGGATCTGGAGATGTTTTCCGCATAGCCTGCAATATTATTTTCATTGGTCTCACGAAGGATCATCTCATTCATTCCGAGAATTGAATTTATCGGAGTCCTGATCTCATGGCTCATGTTTGAGAGGAAGTCGCTTTTCGCATTGTTTGCCAGTTCCGCCTCAATCTTTGATGCCACAAGTTTTTTATTCTGTCTGACAAGATAGAGCACAAGCTGGTAGGACAATCCGCCAAACACAAAATAAAAAGCCAGGGCTATCATGAAGTCAGGCCAGAAACTGTCCTGGCATGTATTATCGAAAGACCTGATGAAAAAAGAAAGCAGGAAGCCTATCGAACTTAAGGACAGAATCGTAAGGCAGAATTTTCTGCTCATGGCAGGAACAGAAAGCAGAATCGGTATGAAGAAAATGAGATGGGTAAGGTTGTAGTAATAATGCTGGCAGGAAACAACACCGCATATTGCGACCAGGGTTCCTCCAATGATATACATCTGCTTTATCATGGAATCCCTGTAGACCCAGATGAGAATTTTTTGAGCCAGAAGAATGACGGCATTAAGCAGATTGGAAAAAATGATCCATCGGAAAACCCAGTTGAAATTATTCAGCTCAGGTCTGGTTCTGATGTCACTTATGGAAATAACCACCTCAAGACCAAGGCATAGCAATGCGAGTATATAACTTGTAAACATCAGGGATTTTTTTGCCCTGTAAAGCTCAGATCTGTCCTTCAACCCTCTCATTGACCTCAGTTCTCCATCAATTGCTTTTGTCTTCAGCTCCGGCTGATACGTATTTTTCAAGCTGTACTTCTGCCTGCTTTACGTTTTTCAGAATGCTTGGCCCACCTATACATCCGCCTTCACAGGCCATAACCTCAATGAGATTTGGAGTATCAGGTTTAGCCGGAAGTTTTCCACTGTTGATGAGGCCGTAAGCGTTCAGCATTTTCATTCCGCTTTTTGTGAGACCATTGATTTTTGCAGGACGGAGAATTGACTTGTCCCTGAGACGAAGGGCAACGGCATCAAGAACACCACCTGATTTAGCGAAATTTCTTCCGCTTGCAGTCGGAATGATTGTTCCTGCCGTGCTTTCCATTTTTGAGACATCTATCCCCTTTGCGATGAAAAGAGCCTCAACGTCCGCAGTGCTTAGAACATAGTCTACCATGTCATCATCAAATCCTTCTCGACGCTTTGCAAGACATGGACCAACAAACACGGTCACACAGCCAGGGTCCGCCTTTTTTGCAATTTCAGCTGTGTAATGCATTGGACTTCTTGTCTCTGAAATACATCCAGCCAGAGCCGGAACATGTTTTTTTACGGCACGCACATAAGCCGGGCAGCAGGAAGTAGTCATCATCTTATCGCCCCTTTCCATGCGTTCCTCAAATTCACGGGCCTCATTGTCTGCACATATATCTGCACCTATGGCAACTTCCCAGGTTCTGTCGAAGCCTGCCTTGAGGAATGCACTTTCAAGTTGTCCCGGAACGGCATCAAACTGGGAGGCAATGGCAGGAGCGTAAAGAGCAACAACTTTTTTTCCACTGTCCATGATGTTTTTTATTACATCCACAAGCTGGCTTTTGCTCATCATGGCACCAAAAGGACATTCACGCATGCAGTTTCCGCAGAAAATACACTTATGGTAATCGATGTGCTCATGGCCCTGGTCATCCTTGCTGATGGCTCCAACAGGACAGGCTTCCTCACAGGGAACAGGTATCTTTATGATCGCATGGTACGGACAGTTTTCAAGACATTTTCCGCAGTTGATGCACTTTGACTCGTCTATATGGGCATGGCGTTCGATGGTGATTGCCTGCTTTGGACAATTCATCTTGCACGGTCTTGCATCACAGCCCTGGCAGGCATTGGTAACCATGTAATGAGCCTTGACACAGGCATTGCAAGCTTCGTGAAGAACAGTAAGCATCGGCCATGTAGGTTTTTCACGGGAAAGAGCCTCCTCAGCAAAGGAAGCCAGAGTTCTTTCTTCATCAATATTTTCAACAGAAATTCCCATGCGGGCGATGGTTCTCATCCTGATTATCTCGCGGTCATGGAAAATGCAGCAGCGAAGGGGAGGCTTGTTCCGGGGAACCATCTCCCTCGGAATGAAATGCACGCCTTCCTCCAGTTTTCCCTCAAGCTGAAGCTGGGCTATGCGCACAAGAATTTCCCTTTTTACATTTGCGGTATTATTATTGATGTTCAACATATTTCCTTAATATAGCACTGCAAACAGCTTTTGTCATCATTTGCCGTTTTTGAAAATTTCCCGGCCGGAACAAAAAACTTGTCCCCATGTTTCCGATGTCTTATACTGTAATCATGCTTACCAAAGAGACCTCAAATTCGCTGATCCAGCTGGCAGAAAGATACGAAACTCCATCCTTTCTTGAAAAGGATCCATCCCAATTCATGCACAGGTACATAAACATAAGGGACCAGGAAATTGTCGCTTTTCTTGCAGCCTCCATGTCATTCGGACAGCGAAAACAGATACTTTCCCACGTAGAAACTGTACTCAATTCAGCAGGTGACAGTCCGGCAAACTGGGTACTAAACAAAGGGTACAGAAAATTATTTACAAAAGGCGACAGTTCCTTCTACAGGATGTATACACACATGGATTTTCTTACTTTTTTTGACACCCTGCACACATTTTTACTTGAATCTGACACCATTGGAAATCACTTTAAGAAACTGTACCTATCAAAACTGGATACATGTTCAGATACAGATTCACAGCATCTGTCACTACTAATCTGTTCTCTCTTCCCTGAAAACTGTCACCTTATCCCTCATTCAAAGGGTACAGCTGCAAAAAGAGTAAACATGTTTTTACGCTGGATGGTCAGAGACAATTCTCCTGTAGATCTCGGACTGTGGAAAGACTGGTACAGCAAGGAGAATCTCCTGATTCCCCTTGACACCCACGTAATGCAGGAAGCGGCAAGACTGGGTCTGTTCCAGGTCACAAAAAACGGAAATATTCCTTCCGCATCAATGAAAACCGACATCTATCTGACAGAACTGATGAAACAGGTTTTTCCCGGAGATCCCTGCAAGGCAGACTTTGCGTTGTTTGGTCTTGGAGTAGATAATGAGGCCAATCCCTGAAACCGGTATATTTTGTGACTTCCTAAACTGTGAAAATAATGATATCCTATCGGCATGATGGAATTAACAAGCAAGCAGAGAAAAACCCTTGAAAAACTGGCCCATGATTTAAGTCCAGTTGTAATTGTAGGACAGCAGGGAGTAACGGAAAATCTTGTAAAAATGGTTGAGTCTTCCCTTAAGGCACATGAACTCATAAAGGTAAAATTCAACGAATACAAGGATGATAAAAGAGAGTATTCGGAAGACATCGCCCAGAGAACGGAATCCACCCTTGTCAGGGTCATCGGCAACGTTGCGATTTTCTATAAAGAAAACGAAGATCCGGAAAAACGCCAGATAAAGCTTAAATAATTTAAAGGAAAGGAGTGCACCATGGAACTTCAGACTACACAGATTCAGGAACTGATTACAAAGGCCATTAAGATGCTGGAATTTTCCTACGTTCCCTATTCTCATTTTCATGTAGGTGCAGCCCTTCTTTCCAAAGACGGAACTATCTACACTGGCTGTAACATTGAAAACGCCGCCTACGGGCCAAGCAACTGCGCAGAAAGAACTGCAGTATTCAAGGCTGTCAGCGAAGGAGTCAAAGACTTTGAGGCGATTGCAGTTGTCGGTGGTCCTGACGGAAAAATTGAAGATTTCTGTCCTCCATGCGGTGTTTGCCGCCAGGTACTTGCAGAATTCTGCGACAGAGACTTCAAGGTTATCCTTGCTAAATCCATTTCGGAATACAAGATATTTACCCTTGCTGACCTTCTTCCGGAAAGCTTCTCTCTTTAAAATTATTTGATTTTTTTCAAATCCCATTTTATAATAGTAAAACCCATTTTTATGGGGTCAGATTGATTTTTTGGAGATCATCGTGAGAGAAATGGAATTTGAATTGGACAAATCTAGCAAAGTAAAACTTTACCACCAGCTTTATCAGGTTTTTGTAACCATGATTACAAGCGGTGAACTGCCTCTGGGTTCCAAACTGCCTTCAATCAGAAACCTTTCAGAAGACCACGGAATCAGCAGAAACACTGTGACAAAGGCATACAGCGAACTTGAAAAAGACGGCTACATTTACTCCCTTTCAAAAAGCGGTTTCTTCGTAAAAAATCCGGATGAAATAATTCCTGCAGAACAATCTGTACCCAAAACTGTCCAGGAAGAAGACGATATACCAACAGTTGACTCCCTGCTGAGACACAGTACATCGGATACAGATTCAATGATGACAAAGGATACAGAAGAAAATCTTCTCCATTCAAACCTTGACGCTGACTCTGTAATCCAGAAAACTGACACCATCATTCTGAAGGATTCCTTTTCCATGGATCAGATTGTACCCCCTGACAGTTCTGTCATTTCCCTGGATAATTCTGGAAACAAAGAACGCACCATCCTTATGAATTCAGGTGACATTGTTGAATCTGACAGCAACAATGATGTAATTCTGTCACCTAATGAGGCCTTCATCGATTCATGCATTACAGCCCTTGCAGAACACCATAACCGCATTGAAGGTAATAAAAAATCTGATTTCCTTGGGGAAGCACCACTTAGAATTGCAATCGCGGCATTCATATACAAATTCCACCGCATAGACATCAATCCAGCCCAGATTGCCCTCGGTTCAAACCTGTCATATCTTCTCCTGCATTTTCTTCAGCTCGATGAATTCCAGAATCCTTCAAAATATGTACATGGACTACTGAGACTTGCGGAAAACAGCATTTCAACAAAGCAGGTTGAACCTGTAGTGGCATTTACCTCAGACATCGACATCAGTTTCAAGGCTCCTTTCATCACAGCGGGACTAAAAACTGTCACCATCGACATGCAGACAGCAGAAGAACAGATAAAAAGACTTGAGGAAGAGCAGGTTACCATCTTTGTAACTTCCACCAGAACCATCGGCTCAAAGAAGCTTACTCCAGAGGACCAGAAACTTGTATTTGAATGGCTTAATGCCCGTGATTACCGCTACATCTTTGAATATGATAATTCCACGGAACCACATCAATACACGGACGTTTACAACGACATCACAAAGTCAAAGTGCATTTACATAAATTCCTTTGCAAACCTCATATCAAAGTCCATCAATACTTCATTCATAGCAGCACCAAAAAAGATAATCGACAGCTATACGAAAAAATATCAGGATTTTGGAAGTCCACTGTCCATGATTGACCAGTGCGGTCTCATAGACTTCCTTATCAAAGGAAAACTCTACAACTACCTTACAAACCTTGAGCAGCTGTAAATTTCTTAAAATAAAACGCAGTAACTACTAAATTCAAATTCACTAGTCAAGAATTTACTGAATTTTCCACAATTTGTGGAAAACTTGTTGAAAACTCTGAATTTAAAGTGAATTTATCCACAGAATTTTGTGGATTTCTATGGGGATAATGTGGAAAAGTCTGTGAATTCATTGTGAATTTTCTACAAATTTTAATTTTTGTTTTTTTTTACTATACAAAAAAGGGAATGTCGCCAAAGTATATTCCGGGATGGTTTAGCGCTGCTATACACACCCTGAAATAAACACTTGTTGGACATTCCCTTTGTATATTTAAGGATTCCTAAAATTATTATTAATTATTTGATCTTTACAAGTTCAATGTCAAATGCAATGTATGCACCGCCTGGAATAACTCCAGGATATCCCTGATCACCGTAGGCAAGGTCACTTGGAACAACGATTGTTCTTACTTCACCAAGTTTCATGTCCTGAACCATGATGTCAAATCCAGGAATCATCTGTCCGCCGGCTGTCATGAAATCCAATGGCTCATGTCCACCCTTGAGAAGCTTTGCAGAACCGTCGAATACTGTTCCGTCTACAAGATATCCCTTATATTCAGTTGTAACTGACTTTCTCTTGCCACACTTTTCTCCGGAACCTTCCTTTGTTGTCTTCCAGTAGATTCCGTTTTCATCTGTAGCAAATCCTGGGAATGCCTTTTCAACTGCGGCGATCTTTGCAGCGTTTGCCTTTTTCTTTGCCTCAAGGGCAGCTTTTTTTGCTTCCTCAGCCATCTTGTTGAAGTCAGACTGTGTTGCTGTAAATTTTTCTGCATCTGCACCCTGACGGTAAATCTTGATGGAATTCATCTTGTCACCCTGAGCAACTGCATTTACGACTGCCTGGCTGTCTGAATCAACAACAATACCAAAGATTGTATGCTTTCCGTTGAGCCATGGTGTCTCAACATGAGTGATGAAGAACTGGCTTCCGTTTGTATTTGGACCTGCGTTTGCCATTGCAAGATATCCTGGTTTGTCGAAGGCATATTTGTCACACCATTCATCAGCAAACTTGTATCCTGGACCACCGGCACCTGTACCCTGTGGATCTCCACCCTGGATCATGAAGTCGGCAATTACACGATGAAATTTGAGGCCATCATAAAATGGCTTTCCCTTTGCCGCATCAAGAGTTCCCTCTGCAAGGCCAACAAAGTTTGTTACTGTCATTGGAGTATCCTTGTACAACAACTCAATGGCAATATCTCCCTTGTCTGTAGAAATCACAGCAAAAAGACCTTCTTTTCCTTCAATAGATTTTACTCCGCTCATTTTTTTCACAGCCTCCTGTTTTACCACTGTTTTTGGTTCTGACTTCTTAGGTTTGCATCCTCCCAAAGAAAGAAATACGATTCCCGTAAGAACTGCAGCCACTATTTTTTTCATAAATTTCCCCCAATCTGTTTTACAAAGCACCCGTATATCGCCTCAAGCCTTGAAAGCAGCGAATTCTTCACTTTTCCCTCAAGAAATCCAATGTTGAAGAAATTCGCCCTTTCCGCCATGTAGACGATATATTCATCGCCACAATCAATGAAAACCGCACCTATCAGAAGTTTTTCCTCGGATACAGCCTTTATTGGTCCATAGCTGACAGGTGTTACATTTGTAAACTCAGCAGCAACTTCATTTTCCGATTGCATGTAGGATATCCTGTAGTTTGTCTTGCCTAGAGAATTGTCATCCAGCACACAATACTGAACCTGACCGTCCGCATTACCCTGCGTAAAGTCAGGAATTTTTGTCCTGTCATCCGCACCCTTTATGCAGTATGCATTTTTGTAAAGAACCTCCGTCCTCTTCTTTCTGTTGGAATAGTATGTGGTTCCTTCAAGCTTGCTTACCGCTCTAAGTATGACAGAAACATCATTTATTGAACTTCCATTTTTTGAAACAAGATAAAGATTCTCGCCGGCCATGGAAGTCAGGTTTTTATTTTTCCACCTTGCAAAAAGTTTTCTGGAAATATCAGTGTCAGGCATAAGTTCAAGATCATTGCTTTCATCATTAAACCTGTTCAGCTGGATTTTTCCTTCTTTCTGAAGGATCTCGTAGTTTCTTTCACCTACGATTTCTTTTGCACTATAGCAAAAAGCATAACTACCGATAGTTACAACGGCAGCCATTATAAACAGCTTTTTCATAAACACCTCTCGACGGAACAATTGAAAACTTCCGTTTGTTCCGCCTGATAGTTTAATCAGCGTACTCCTTTATAGATTACGCGTACCTGTTTATATAAACCTTCTCCTTCTGATTTGGTTTCAACATCCGAAATGTCATTCAATGTTGTGTGGATAAGTCTTCTTTCAAAAGGATTCATTGGTTCAAGAAGCATTGAAGTTTTCTTCTGGCGTACCTTGTCTGCAGTAACATAAGCAAGACGCACAAGTGACTCCTCGCGGCGGATCCTGTAATTTTCAGTATCGAGAATTACACGTACATCTTCACGTCCGAGATGACCTGCATATACGTTTACAATAAGCTGGAGGGCATCAAGGTTCTTTCCCTTGCGTCCGATGAGAATTGATGATGAAGCACTTGTAAGTTTGATTCCGATTTTCTTGTCCTCGCGGAACATGATTTCCACAGCAACTTCGTATCCCATTTTTTCAATGAGATTTTTAGTAAAGTCAACAAGGTTCTGTTCAAACTCATCCTGTGGCATTGGGTTTGAAACGATGGAAGGATTGTTTGCCCTTGATGTTGCATTAGGAACCTTTCCGTCAAACTCTGGAGAAACATTGTTCTGAGAATCAACTGTATGAACACGGATCTTTACATATCCATTTTTAAAAAGGCTCTTTTTCTGTGACTCAAGAATTTCAACATCAAACTGATCCTTTTCAAGTCCAAGTTCTGAAGCAGCTTTTTCAATAGCTTCCTTTTCTGTCTTTCCTTCATATTCGTATGTCATATATAACTCCTGGCGGCACAAATACCGCTGCATTTAATTTAGGTTTTATTTACCTACTTTTCTTCTTTCCGCCCTTGAATTTGAGTTCATTGGCGTTTACAGGCTTTTTTGCAGCCATTTCACTTCTCTTTTTCTTCATGACACTGTTGATGACAAGCTGCTGCCCAATCTGAAGGATATTGCTTGTTGTCCAGTAAAGAAGAAGTCAGCTAGGTACATTGTAGGACAGGAAGAAGAGAACCTGCAAAAAGAACTTTCCGGCGGAGAATCCAATACCACCAACAACCGAATGGAACTGACTGCGGTGATCCGCGGACTGGAAGCGCTGAAGGAGCCCTGCATCGTGGAGCTGTACTCC
>CALELJ010000252.1 GCA_937902445.1 uncultured Treponema sp.
AAGCTGTTTCCGTCAATTTCTCTGTCTATCAGAGGCTGAATCCAGACATCAAGGATTTTGTCTTTGGCATAATCGAGAAGTATGGCATTGAACCTAAAAACATAATTATTGAAATTACTGAAAGCATTCTTATTGATGATTTTGAGCTTGTCCGTGAGAAAATGGAAGAATTCGTAAAGGCCGGAATTGTTTTCTATCTTGATGACTTCGGAACTGGATTCTCGAATTTCGCAAACGTCATCCGGCTTCCGTTCTATACCATCAAGATTGACCGTTCCTTTGTCCTGATGATGGAAAAGGACGAGGAGATGCTCAAGCTTGTAAAAAATCTCATATCAACTTTCAAGGATTCCAACCTGAAGATTCTTGTTGAAGGTGTTGAGACTGCGGAACAGGATTCAATCGTTAAAGCGGCGGGAGTCGACTACATCCAGGGATTCCTCTATTCAAAGCCACTTCCCATGAGTTCATATCTGGAGCTTCTGCGGAAACAGAACAAGGAAAACGATAGTGTAGATTGAGGCAGCCTCTGATATTGCAAATTTTTTTATAAATTCTTCTTGACAGATGTTTCTATTGATAGTAACATTGTTACTATCAATAGAAACAGTTACAGAGGAGAAATTATATGATTCTTGTAATAGATAACTACGACAGTTTTACATACAATGTGGTTCAGGCTTTGCAGCGACTTGGCTCGGAAGAAGTAAAGGTTGTCCGCTCCAAGGAAATCACAGTAGAAGAAATAGAGAAGCTTGCTCCAAGCCGCCTTGTTGTTTCTCCGGGTCCAGGAACTCCAAGTGAAGCTGGTGTTTCTATTCCTGCCATCAAGTACTTTGCCGGAAAAATTCCTATTCTCGGTGTCTGCCTTGGTCACCAGTCCATAGGTGAGGCTTTTGGCGCAAATATCGTTCAGGCTAAAAGAATCTGCCACGGTGTCGTTGAAAAGATGGAATTCGATGGACAGGGACTTTTCCGCACAATTCCAAAGACAGCTGAATTCACACGCTATCATTCCCTCAAAATCGATGAAAATACATTGCCGGAATGCCTTGAGGTGACTGCACGTTCCGAAGATGGAGACATCATGGGTGTACGCCATAAGGAATTCTGCGTTGAGGGTGTTCAGTTCCATCCGGAATCAATTGCAAGCGGACTGGGAGACGAAATCTTCAAGTGCTTCCTCCATTACCGCCGTGAGGCTCTGGATACAGTTGGAATTCTCAATAAAATTGTTGCCCATCAGGATCTTTCGGAAGATGAAGCATGTCTCTTTATCGAAAATCTTGCAGACGGAGTTGTCGATGAACGCGTAATGGCAGCCGTATTTGCAGCCCTCGCCGTAAAGGGAGCTGCTGTAAGCGAAATCGTAGGATTCGCCCGTGGTCTGCTCAAAGTAGCAAAACCCCTTCCTGTGAAATTTACAGGTCATGCAGAAATCGTCGGAACGGGCGGAGACTGCAAGGGATCATTCAACATTTCTTCACTTTCCGCAATTATTGCAGCAAGCTGCGGTCAGCTTGTTACAAAGCACGGAAACCGCGCCGTTTCATCCAAGTCAGGTTCTGCCGACTTCTATGAGAATCTTGGAATCAACATCATGGCTGATCCTGCTAAAACATGTGAACTTATCCAGAAGTCTGATTTCGGTTTCCTCATGGCAACTGTATATCACAGTGCTATGCGCTTTGCTGCTCCTGTACGCAAGGCTCTTGGAATCAAGACAGTCATGAACATTATGGGACCTCTTCTCAATCCGGCTGGAGCAGAATATGAGCTTCTTGGTGTCTATTCAAAGGATCTTCTTGAGACCTACGGAAGGGCCGCAAAAAAACTTGGAGCAAAGAGAGTTCTCGTTGTGACATCGGAAGATGGATTTGACGAGATCAGCCCATGCGCACCTACTTACTGCTTCCAGATTAATGAAGACGGAAAAGAATACAAGTATGTAATTGATCCTGCCAAATATGGAATCACTGATGACAATCCAGAGGAACTTTCTGGTGGCAACGGCGCTGAAAACGCATCACTTGCAATGGACCTTCTCACTGGTAAGGGTAAGAAGACCATCAAGTATGCAGTGTGCCTCAATACCGGTGCCGTTCTTTACATCAGTGGAAAGGCAAAGACAATCAAGGACGGATACGAAATGGCAATGAATGCAATCGACAGCGGAAAAGCTCTTTCAAAACTGAACCAGATTGTTGAAGTTTCAAAATTGCTTGCCTGAGGATTTTCGATGAAAAATATTTTGAAAGAAATATGCGACAGACGTATTGCCGACATGGAAAAACTTGGCTTCACATATGGCCATGAAATTCCTGCTGAAAGGACAAGGCCTGTCGTTCCATTTCTACCTCAGCCTGGTACAATCCTTGAGGTAAAACGTGCTTCCCCAAGCAAGGGTGATATCGCTCCGGATCTTGACAGTGTCCAGACTGCGGAAAGTTACATCCAGTCAGGTACAAGCGCCATATCCGTTCTCACTGAAGAAAACTATTTCAAGGGAACTCTTGAGGATTTAAAAAAAGTAGCAGCTCTTGCAGATTCCCTTGGAAACAAGGTTGCCGTCCTTCGCAAGGATTTTCTTCTTGAACCTGAAGAGATCGAAATAGCCTACAGATGTGGTGCTGATGCAGTCCTGCTTATTGCAAGAATTCTTGATCTGCCAAAACTCCTTCAGATGGCTGAGAAGGCTTTTTCTCTTGGAATATCCATTCTTCTTGAACTCCGTGACGAGGAAGCCGTGCTCAAGGCTTTTGAAGTGCTTAAGCTTGCAAAAAAAATGGATGCTGAAAAACAGGTTGTCCTTGGTGTAAATTCACGCGACTTGAAAACCTTTACCATCGACATGCTCATACCATTGAAAATCAAATGCAGCATTGAGAAAAAAATAAATTCACTTCCTGAATCTGAACGTCCAGGTTGTGTACGCATAATTTCGGAAAGTGGAATTCTTTCGGAGGATGCGGCAGCCTTTACAGGCAGACTTGGTTTTGATGGAATACTCATAGGCGAGGCTGTTGCAAAGGATCCTGTCAATGCAAAAAAATATGTCAGTGCCTTTGTGACCAACGCCCTTGAAGCAAAGCGCAATGGTACTACCAGTCTGTTCTGGAAAAAAATTGCGGCAAAGCTTGGTTCCGTGGAAGAGAAAGAATACAGGCCTCTTGTAAAGATCTGTGGAATCACAAATGAAGCGGATGCTGTCAGAACAGTTGAGTGCGGGGCAGATCTTCTTGGCTTTGTTTTCTGCAAAAAATCTCCACGTAATGTTGTTGATGATGGATTTATCAAAACCATTGAGGGCGTACTGAAAATCGGTGTGGTAACTGAACTTGATTCCCCAGAAGGAAAGCATGCTCTTGAACTTGTTAAAAACGGAATCCTTGATGCCATTCAGCTCCATGCTTTTTCAGAAAAGCAGATAAAAGAATTCTTTGCTGACGAGGAACTGAAAAAAGTTCCGCACTATTTTGCTGAGAATCTGTCGTCTTCAGATGATTTTGCCCTTATTGAACTTCTCCAGTTTTATGGGGAACCTAGAATTCTTGTTGATGCAAGATCTGGTGATTGCGTCGGCGGAACAGGAACGACAATTCCGTCTGAGCTGGTCAGGGAATGCATGTTGAAAACAAAGCTTTGGCTTGCCGGTGGTTTGAACGCTGAAAACATTTCCTCGGTATGCGGTGAATTCTCTCCGGAACTTGTAGATGCCTCAAGCGGACTTGAGGAAAGCAAGGGGAAAAAATCTGCCGCTCTTGTAGAGAATTTTTTCACTCAGCTCCATAAGTCGTGAGATTGATTTTTTAATGCAAAGTGCTATTATTCTGTCACTATGAATAAATTTGGCGGCGTAATAGCACTTGCCCTCTGTGGTCTTTTCTGGAGCACGGCGGGAATTTTTATTAAAAATGTAAATGCTTCTTCCTTCACAATTGCCGGTCTTAGAAGCACTATCGCACTGGCAACTTTCATTGTTTTCTACAGGACTCTGCCTGCATTCCGCGTAAAGGATGAGAAGGGTGCTGTTGACCGTTCCGCAACCTTTTATCTTTGGCTTGGCGGAATATGCTACAGCATGACCATGATACTTTTCTGTGCC
>CALELJ010000253.1 GCA_937902445.1 uncultured Treponema sp.
CAATGGCACTTCTGAAGTCCGATGTGAAGTCACAGAATTTCAAATTCGCCATCTCGCTGACACGGCATCCGCTTGAATAGAGCATCTCAAAAAGAGCCTTGTCCCTTGATTCCCACAGCAGTTCCTTCTGTTCCGGCTGTCTGCATATGGTATCGATTTCCGACTGGGTCATGAATTTCGGCAGGTTTTTTGGTGCTCTAAGGGTTTTCAGTTCTGCGGCTGGATTTATTTCAATGTAATTGAACTTTTTCGCATAGAGAAAAACACCGCGGACCGCAGCTATGAATCTGTTGATTGATGTTACTGAATATTTATTCTGGCTAAGGAATCCGATGCAGCTGCGCAGATCCTCCAGCCCCACATCCGACAGCCTTCTTTCCTTTCCGAGAAAACCGCACAGATGCATATAATCCTGTCTATATCCAGTGACGGTGTTTTCCGACAATCCACGGACACTGGAAAGGTACACGAGAAATTCCTCACAGCAATCAGACAAAAGTTCTATCATTCGCCCTTGTTTTTCTTGTCAGCTTCATTTGCAGCGGCAAATTCACCAGCCGCCTCCGCAGCCACAGCTTCATCCGCCGAGTGCAGGTAATCGCAGTCAGGGTTGATACAGCTCTTGTAGGTTCCGTTCTTTTTATCATATTTCTCAACAAGGAACCATCCGCATTTTGGACAGTAGACATCAATAGGCTTGAAATGGGAAATGAAATCACACTCAGGATAGTTTGTACATCCGTAGAATTCCTTTCCGCGCCCCTTGGTCTTTCTTGCGACGATTTCACCGTTACATCCTTCGCGAGGGCATTTAGCAAGAGGAACAGACTTTGTATTGTGACACTCTGGGAATCCTGAACATGCAAGGAAGTAACCGAAACGGCCCAGTTTTTTAACCATTGGCTTGCCGCATTTCTCACATACCTTGTCCGTAGCTTCATCAAGGAATCCCTTGATGCTTTCCGTAGTTGCCTCGACTTCATCAACCCTTGTCTTGAAAGGTGAATAGAAGTCGCGGATCATGTCGTTCCATACAACATTGTTCTGTTCGACCTCATCGAGTTTTGTTTCGATCTCAGCTGTAAATTTTTCATTGATAACTTCCGGGAAGGCTTCCACAAGAATCTTGTTGATCATACGACCAAGCTGAGTCGGCACAAGCTGCTTGTTGCTTCTTGTGATGTAGTAGCGGTCAAGAAGAACCATTACAATAGTCGCATATGTTGAAGGACGACCGATTCCTGTTTCTTCGAGAAGCTTGATGATCGATGCATCAGTATAACGTGCAGGTCCCTGGGTGAAGTGCTGTTCCGGATGGAAATCCTTTGCATCGACAACTTCACCGATTTTCAAAGATGGAAGGCTTCCTGTAACTTCTTCCTTGGAAGAAAGGAGCTTGATAACCGAATAGAATCCCTTCTCGCTGAGTTTTGTAGATGAGATCCTGAATACAGCCTCACCTGCAGTGATTTCAGCTGTAGTCGTGACAGTCTTTGCATTGGACATCTGACATGAAACAAAGCGTTCCCAGATGAGCTGATAGAGACGAAGCTGGTCACGGCTAAGATATTCCTTCATTTCTTCAGGAGTGTAAGTAACATAAGTCGGACGGATTGCTTCATGGGCATCCTGTGCTCCCTTTCCAACGGCATACTGGATAGGCTCTTCCGGAAGCTGATCCGGATAGTTTTTTCCAATCCAGTTTCTTACTTCTTCAAGGGCGCTGTCGGCAATACGAACAGAGTCTGTACGCATGTAAGTAATGAGACCGACAGTAGTTCTTCCTACCTGAATACCCTGGTAAAGCTGCTGGGCAATCTGCATTGTCTTTCTTGCATTGAAGCCAAGTCTGTTTGCGGCTGCCTGTTGCATCTTTGATGTGGTGAATGCCGGCTTTGGTCTTACTGTCTTTTCCGTAGACTTGATGTCCGTAACCTTGCACTCAGAATTTTTTATTTCATCGATGATTTTTTCAACGGCAGCTTCATTTTTAAGCTCAGGAGTTTTACCCTGGTATTTTGCAAGCTGGCATGTGAAATTGGACTTTCCTTTCTGGAAATCCGCATCCAGGCTCCAGTATTCTTCCGGAATGAAAGACTCAACCTCATCCTCACGCTCACAGATCATCTTAAGGGCTACGGACTGAACACGGCCTGCTGAAAGAGACTTATTTGACAGTTTTGACCATAAAACAGGGCTGATGGTATATCCGTAAACCCG
>CALELJ010000254.1 GCA_937902445.1 uncultured Treponema sp.
TTCTAACATCGTCCATGGAATCAAGATAGCGGTCAATCGCACTGCTGTAATCCGCACCGAAAATTCCGGAAGCAAAAAAAACGAGAGAAAAAATGAAGGCAGAAAAAAAATTCTTTCTCATGGTCATGATCAGTTACTTGGCCTTTTGCAGAATCTATATGTGAACCACGCACCGAGGTATCGGTTTACATAAGGACTGGCCCACGCCTGGATTTTCCATTTGAAAAAACGCATGGAATACAGCCTTCCCTTTCTCGAAGCCTTGATGGCATGCTCGACAGTTTTTTCAGGAGACAGACCATGCCTTACTTTTTCACGGGCACCTTTTGAAGCGACATTGGCAAATTCCGTACTGACAGGTCCTGGGCACAAGGCAGTGACTGAAATTCCCTTGGACTTGAGTTCCGCGGCAAGGGCAACACTCAAACTCAAAACATAAGCTTTTGTTGCTCCATAGACAGCAAAATTTCCCAAAGGAAGAAAAGATGCAAGGCTTGCGGTATTTATGATTCTTGACCCCTTTTTCATGTAAGGCAGAGCATAGCCGGTTATTCCGGTAAGGGAAGTACAGTTGAGATCGACCATTTCCATTTCGCGGTCTGTATCTGTATCGGCAAATTCTCCATAGGTACCAAAACCTGCATTGTTTACGAGAACGGAAATTTCAAATTCACCCGATTTTTTTTCGGAATCAAGAACGGTCTTGAATCTTCTGGCACCTTCCGAGCCTGAAATATCAATATCAATAACACGGACTGAGATGGAATTTTCCGATTCAATTTCTTTTTTCAAATTCTCGAGGCGGTCCTTTCTGCGGGCCACAATCCAAAGTTCATCAGGATTTTCACATGCAAGCTGTTTTGCAAAACAGACTCCCATTCCGCTTGATGCGCCGGTAACTACTATGATTTTTTTCATGCCTCAATTATAGATGTCATTGAACAAAATTGCAATTTTCTGAGATTCTATGTATTATAATGCTAAACGACGCCGGCTGGTGACAAGCAGATGCTGTCTTTTCACCCAAAAGAAAAACGTCAGAAAATTATTTTTTTGGAGAATTTTCATGCATTCATCATTCAGCAAAAGCGCTTTGTTCACAGACCTTTATGAACTTACAATGGCACAGGGTTATTGGAAGAACAACATGAACGAACCTGTAGTATTCGATATGTTTTTCCGCCGACAGCCTTTCAACGGAGGATTCAGCATCTTTGCAGGAATCGAACCTCTTCTGGATTCCCTTACAGAATTCTGTTTTGACGAAGACGAAATCGATTACCTTCGCAGCCTTAAAATTTTTGAAGAAGGCTTTCTTGAATATCTCAAGACATTCAAGTTCACAGGTGACCTCTACTCCTTTGAGGAAGGTTCAGTAATTTTTCCTCAGGAACCCCTTGTAAGAATCCATGCAAACCTGATCGAGGCACAGATCATCGAAGGCCTGGTGCTCAACATCTGTAACTTCCAGAGCCTCATAGCAACAAAGACTGCCCGTGTATGGCTTGCAAGCAAGAAAGGCAGCATCATGGAATTCGGACTCAGAAGAGCACAGGGACCAGACGGCGGAATGAGCGCTACCAGAGCATCATATATCGGTGGCGCAGCCGGAACAAGCAATACTCTCGCCGGAAAAATCTACGGAATTCCTGTCATGGGAACAATGGCCCATTCATGGATCATGTCATTCCCAAGCGAACTTGAAGCATTCCGTGCCTATGCAAAAATCTATCCGCAGAAAACCGTATTCCTAATCGATACATACGACACACTTAAAAGCGGCATTAAGAATGCAATCATCGCAGGAGCTGAACTTGTTGAGCAGGGATACAACTTTGGTGTTCGTCTTGATTCCGGGGACATTTCATACCTCACAAAAGAAGTAAGAAAGGAACTTGATGCCGCAGGATTCCCTCAGGCATTCATTTCTGTTTCCAACGAACTTACAGAAGAAATCATTGAAACCCTTGTTCTTCAGAATGCACCTATTGCAAGCTGGGGCGTTGGTACACACATGGTTACAGGCGGAACTGAATCTTCGTTCACTGGAGTTTACAAGCTTGCCGCACGTCATGACGGGGAAACAGGAAATCTTGTTCCGGCAATGAAGTTCAGCGACAACCCTGCAAAAAACACAAATCCTGGAATCAAAAATGTATACAGGCTCTACGATTCAGACGGAATGGCAAGAGCGGATATCCTTGCCCTTGAAGATGAGACAATCGAAAGTGGAAAGGAATACAGATACTACCACCCTATGGTTGACTACAGACAGTTTACATTCAAGGCAGATGTTGTGAAGCCAATGCTTAAGAAACGTCTTGAAAAAGGTCAGCGCGTGGAACCACGTCTAAGCGACAGCCAGCAGCTTGCGGAAAGCAGAAGAAGAATGATGGCAGAAATTGAAACTCTGGATCCATCATTCAAGAGAATCCTTAATCCTCATATCTACAAGGTTTCCATGACTGAAAAACTCAAGGACCTTAAGATGTCATTCATTAAGGCTAACATCCATTGAAATAACATTGGCTGATAAAAAATACGGAATCTGTCATCTGCTTTGCAACATGACAGATTTTTTTTTCAGCACTCAGAATTTAACTGGTACATTCCTTTGCCAGTCCTTACAATATCAACACATGTCCTGTCTTCATTTTCACAGGCTCTGCGAAGCTCGCTGATATAAGCCACAAGATTTTTTTTGTTTACGGGATTGTATTCATTCCACATGGCGATGCAAAGATCTTCCTCCGACATGGGAACTCCTTTGTTTTCCAGAAAAAGGTCAAAAAGCTTTTTCCTTGATTTTGGAAGTGAATGGTTCTCTGAGAATTCCTCAAGAGCCTTCATTTTGGAAAGTACCTCATCAGGAATGAATTTCTGAGGTGCACATATTCCGTTCAGATAGCGGCTGAACTGATGCTCGTTGAGATAATACTGGATGATCATTAAATCAGGAATCAATCTTTTAAGGTAGGTTTCACTTACGTAGGGAACAAGATAATCCCTGTTTTTATTCAGCCAGTAGGCGGCTCTTCTTTCGGGGTCAGGATATGGATCATTGAACATGACAACAGGAACAGGATTTACTGATTCGGCTATATACTCGTAGGGACTGAAAAGGTCAAGCTGGGTTGTCCTGAAATCAATCAGAACATAATCAACCTTTCCGGGAATCGCAACTTCAAGACAGACATAAAAATTCTTGGGATCTGTAAAAATCCAGATTTCATTACCACAGGTTTTCTCAAGATAATCGGCAAACTTTTTGCATGCTTCCAATTGATCTTCTTTTGTCAGAAGAAATATCACAATTCCCTCCCCGGAGTTTAATCCTACAGTTTTTTTCTCATATTTCCATTTATGAACAGCTCATCCTGATACCAGTCAATGAGGAGTGAGAAAACTTCATCTTCGTAACCGTCTGCAGATACTTTGATTTTCCACACTGTTCCAGATTTTATTGCTTCAGTGTCAACTTTTTCTAAATCTGTCCAGACATTCTTATATAAAATCTGATAATTACAATTCTGAGTTATATCGTCCCCAGTTTCTGCATCATAAGCAGTTGGTTTTATTCTCAATTTTCTGCTGGTATTTTTAAGGAAATCACACTGAATAAGGTAATCCTCTTCCCCGACTGTAAACGACTTCCAC
>CALELJ010000255.1 GCA_937902445.1 uncultured Treponema sp.
ATCGACGAATACAATGCAGAACTTGCAACTTATACAAAGAACCACATCAATAAGACAAAAGACCCAGAGCAAATTGTTTCATGGCTTCGTGAGAATGCCGACATCCGCCCGGAGGATTTTGACTATGTTGCCTTTGTTGACAAGTCCGGCAACTTTGATTCAGATATCGGATCACATACGAACGTCAAGGACCGTGACTACTTCCAGGCTATCATGGTTCAGAAAAAGGATTTCTATGTAGACAATCCTGTTACATCAAAGACAACAGGAAAAACTGTTCTTCATGTCTGCCGTCCTGTTGATGTAAACGGAGACAGAATCGGATTTTTCTGTGCTGTTATTCTCATTGAACATTTGAATCACATTGTAGATGGCGTTCATGTTGGTAAAACGGGCATCGGTACTCTCTATGACTCAGATCATAAGGCTATCGCCACATCAGGCAACATGGAAAGCATTGAGAAGGCATATCAGGACAAAACTACTACCGCTAGAATGAATGCCCGTATAGAATCTTTTGGTGGAAAGACTTCTGTTTTCTATGAACGTCTTCCAGATGAGATGATGTTGATTTATACACCTGTTGAGCATACAAAGTGGTACATGACTTTTGTCATGAACGCAGGTGAAGTCATAGCAACATCAAATGCTACTGCAAAACTCATCGTCACATTCAGCATCATTTCGGCAGCAGTTCTTCTTGTCATCATCGGTCTGCTCATCAACAGCGCAGTGCGTCCACTTACAATCGTTGAAAAGGCAATCAATGAAATTGCAACAGGTAACGCTGACCTTACAAAGAGAATTGAACTCAAGGGCAAGAACAACAATGAAATCGGTCGTGTTGTTGAAGGCTTCAACCAGTTCTCTGAAAAGCTCCAGGGAATCGTCGCAACAATGAAGAGCTCAAAGGAAGACCTTGACCGTTCAGGAAGCGACCTTAGGGCCAGCACGGAAGATACATCCGCATCCATCACCCAGATCATTGCCAACATCGAAAGCATGGGCAACAGCATCAACGCACAGTCTGACAGCGTACACCAGACAGCAGGCGCAGTTAACGAGATCGCATCCAACATTGAATCCCTTAACCGCATGATCGAAGGTCAGAGCGCAAGCGTTACTCAGGCTGCAAGTGCCGTAGAGGAAATGATCGGAAACATCAACAGCGTAAACAATTCAGTTTCAAGAATGGCAACTTCGTTCCGCGAACTTGAAAGCAAGGCTACAGAAGGTGTCCAGAAGCAGGAAGACGTTAACTCTAAGATCCTTACAATCGCAAGTGAATCTGAGGCACTCCAGGAAGCAAACTCTGTAATTTCTTCAATTGCTGAACAGACAAACCTTCTTGCCATGAATGCCGCTATCGAAGCCGCACATGCCGGTGAAGCAGGTAAGGGATTCTCAGTTGTTGCTGATGAAATCCGTAAGCTTTCAGAAACATCTTCTGAACAGACAAAGACAATCGGTGACCAGCTTCAGAAGATTGCCGCAAATATCGAAGACATCGTTAACGTTTCCAAGGATGCTGCAGAAACATTCGCCCTTGTTTCAAGCGGAATGAATGACACAAGCAACCTTGTTCAGGAAATCAAGAATGCAATGGACGAACAGGCAGAAGGATCTAAGCAGATTTCTGAAGCTCTCGGACACATGAATGACAGTTCTGCACAGGTTAAGAATGCTTCTGAAGAAATGTCTGAAGGAAACAAGGCCATCCTTGAAGAAATCAGAAACCTCCAGGATGCTACAACAAGCATGAAGAGCGGAATGGATGAAATGTCTACAGGTGCAACAAAGATCAATGAAACAGGTGCTGCACTTTCTGGTATTTCACAGCAGATGGCAGATGCTATCGTTGACATTGGTGCTCAGGTAGATCAATTCAAAGTATAATTCGCTGGCGCGAATTACACTTTAAGAACCAACTGATTCGCCCGCAAGTCTGCGGGCGTTTTTTATTTGTCTTCCAGTTTTCTTCTAAGGACTGCAAAGCAGATGGCATGGACACTGAGGGTGATGATCCATGAAATCGGGTATGAAAGGTAGACTGTCGTAGTGCTATGGAACCGTTCCATCTGGAATACTGTGGCAAGCCACAGAAGCCGCAGAAGACATGAGCCGACCAGTGAAACCACCATTGGAAGTACAGAATAGCCTATGCCACGCAGGGCACCTACCAGAACGTCCATTATTCCGCAGAGGAAATATGTGGAAAGGATTACTGACAGACGGTTCATTCCGGCTACGATGACCTGGGAATTTGTTGAGAATATGCCAAGTATCCTGTAGCCAAGAAAAAGAAGCCCATGTCCGCAGATGAGGCCTGCTGCAACAACGCAAAGAAGGGACATGGCAAGAACCCTGTTTATTCTCGCGAACTTTTTAGCACCGTAACACTGGCTTGTAAAACTGATGGATGCCTGGTAAAAGGAATTCATTGCAAAGTAGACAATGCCTTCCACGTTCTGCGCGGCCGCACTGCCAGCCATCACTACCGAGCCGAATGAATTCACCGATGACTGGATGACCGTGTTTGAAAGGGCGAAAACAACTCCCTGGAATCCGGCTGGCAGTCCAATCTTGAGTATCTGAATGAACTTTATCTTGTTGATCCTTATTTTCCTGAATACAAGCTTTATGGAACTGTCTTCCTTTGCAAGACACCATAGGACAAGTACGCAGGAAAGTGTCTGGGACATGATTGTGGCCAGGGCAACTCCTGCAACTGACAGCCTGAGCACGATGACAAAGAAAAGGTTCAGAATGACGTTTATGATTCCGGCGAGAAGAAGAAAGTACAGAGGCCGCTTTGTGTCACCAACAGCTCTGAGAACCGCACTTCCAAAATTGTAGAGCATCATGCTTGTGATGCCTGCAAACAGAATGCGCAGGTAAAGCACAGCCTGAGGAAGCACATCTTCCGGCGTGAGCATCAACCGTAGAAAAAAAGGTGCTCCAATGATTCCAATCAGGGTGAGAATGATTCCGCTGGCAAACCCAAGGGCTATGGATGTGTGTACGGCTATGCTTGTGTCTTCATCCTGCTTGCCGCCAAAATATCTTGCGACTATGACATTGGCACCTATGGAAAGTCCGATGAAAAGGTTTGTCACAAGATTGATCAGTGCAGAATTGGATCCTACTGCGGCCAGTGCTGTGTCTCCGACAAATTTTCCGACGACAACAATGTCCGCCGCATTGAACAGGATCTGAAGGATGCTTGAGAACATCAATGGAATTGTGAACAGAAGGATCTTTGTCAACACAGGTCCTTCCGTCATATCCATGGTATAGGTTTTTGCTTTTGTTTTTTCTGACATTTTACTTTTGCTTCATTGTATAGACACCATCCCAGACAGATGGTATTCCTTTCTTTATGAATGATGAACAGCGCTTCATGAACACTTCTGAAGATCCGTCCAGAGGATAGCAGTCCCTTGCCTTTTTGAAATAGGCATAGGCTGTTTTTAGGTCCTCGACGCTTTTTGGAACATCAGGTGTGGTGCATCCATTCAGGTAGAATTTCATTCCCTCGTTGAAAAGCGCCGCCGCTTCTATCTGATCTGCGCCTAGTTCTGATTTGAGTCCAAGGATGTTGTGTATCTGGACAGGTTTGTTTACGTTTACAACCCGTACATAATCAAGTTTTCGGGAGATGATTTCTCCCTTGTGGATTCCTGAGTCAGCTTCATTCCATGTGGAGTCTGAACAGATGATCCATGAATTGTAGGCCTTGTTTGTTCCTTCCAGACGGGATGCAAGGTTTACATTGTTTCCCATGACCGTGTAGTTGAGTTTCTGGTTTGTACCCATGTTGCCGACAACCATGCGTCCAGTGTTGATTCCGATGCGGGAGTGGAGATAGAAAGGTTCTCCTGTTTCGGCAATGACCGGAAGCTTTGTCTTGTTTTCCTCATTGAACTGCTGTTCCGCCTTCCTCATCTTTATTGCTGCGATGCATGAATGGTATGCGTGCTCTGGATCGTTGATAGGGGCTCCAAAGAAGGAAACGATTTCATCGCCTACGTATTTGTCGATTGTTCCGTTGCAGCTCATGATGGCATCACTCAGTGCGCCAAGATAGTCATTGAGGATTGAAACCAGTCTTACAGCTCCGTTGCTTTCACCTTCCTCGTTGTTGATGATTTCCGTAAAGCTTGAGAATGTCTTTACGTCAGAGAACAGTGCCGTTATGTTCTTGTTTTCACCGCCGAGTTTTGCCGACTCTGGATTTCTGATGATTTCATTTACGATTGCCGGTGCAACATAGGCGCCGAATGTGGACTGCAGGAATTTTTTGTCGGCGTTGACTGCCCTGAAGTTTACCGTAAGCTGGAAAAAATATACCGTGAGGCAGAGAAGGAATGGTACTACAGCCGGAACATAAATCCTGAACATGATCATGAGGCAGGCAAAGGCTGCGAGGGGAATTACTATGTAGATGAGACCGAAAAGATTTTTTCTTCCGGGTGTCATCCTGTAGGTCAGAAGAAGTACCAGAAGTATCAATGCGGAACAGACAGCAACGCCCCAGACGGAATCTACTTCCGTGATGAATTTCTGCTGGAGGATTGTGTTTGCTACGTTTGCGTGGGTTCCCAGGTTTGCGTAACGCTTGATGAATGGTGTGACGCCAAGATCAGTACTTGATGTGGCACAGTTACCGATGAGGCAGAAGGAATCCTTGAGTTCTGAACGGAGTAGTTCTTCGTCCTTCAGGAACATGTTTACGCTTGTGACAAGTTCTTCTATTTCCGGAACTGACTGTGAATTCTGTATGGTCGCAAGCGAGTCGGTGAATTCCTTGAGGTTCTGGAAGAAATCTTTTCTGGCAAAGAAATATACGCTGTAGTCGGAATTGTTGAGTCCGCCCTTTATTGGAGTTCCGTCTTCTGAATAACCTCTGCACTTGAGAAGAATTCTGTTTTTATTTTTTGCAAGGGTCTTGTATTCGTCCGAAAAATATGCGGCGTTGAGAAGATAGTCGGCATCTTCTTCCGTAAGACCGCTAAGATCTGCATCCTGGATCTTTGCAAGGTTATCCGTTATGAGCTTTTCTGCAAGGTCGAGGTTGTAGAGCATGTAGACCGGAACGTGCCTGAAGCTGTTGTAGTAATTGGAATGGATCCAGTTGATGAGCATTCGTCCATGTTTATCCAGTGGAATTTTTACGTCTTTCCTTTCGTCGCTTCCTGGAAATTTTGCGTCATGAAGAATCAATGATCTTTCTTTTCTCTCAAAAGACTTGATGTCAAGAATCTTTATGAGAGGAGCAAATGCCAGCTGGGCTGCGTATTTTCCGTCGTAGCAGTTGAGCAGCTCGACGCGCCTACGGATTCCGTCTCTGTCAACAACAACATTCGTGAAACCAACACCGGAACCTCTGGAAACAAATCTGTGCATTGCAGGTGTAAAGCTTCGCATGATGGTTTCATCTTCTTCCTTCGTGCTGTAAAGGTTTCCGCTCTGGATGAGGTTCAGAGGATCGTCAACATTGTCCAGAAGAAATCTGTTGCGTGTGTAAAGAAGTTCTTCCGGATCTCTTTTGATGGCAAGGTTGCGGAAATTCACCGTAAGCGAAGTATCTCCAAAAAACTGTATGCACCTTGCAAAATAATCATCGTAATCCTTTGAAAAGTCAGAGGTGATGTCTCGCTGCATTTCATAGAGAATTCCATCTATCTGGTCTGAGACAAGCTGTGCGGATTTTTGCTGGGCGTTGTATTTTGTGATCTCACCTTTTTCAATTGAATCGGCAAACTGGGAGACGCTCTGTGAAATCTGCTGCTCGCCGTTTGTGAAAGTTTCACTTACCGTATTCTCAAGGTTGTCATTTACTCCTTTTGAAGAGGGAGAAAGATACTCAATATCGAAAACAGCATTGCCTGCGCCGAATTCCTTCATGCGGATAAGGGCATTGCCTATGATGTCGCGGGTCCACGGCCAGGCACCGATTCTGCCAAGTGATTCATCGTCTATGTCCAGAAGGACGATTTTCTCGTTGGTCTCAATTTCCTCTGAAAGGCCAAGAATGAAATCATAGAGACGGTAATCCAGTCTCTGGAACATGCTGAAATGCGAAAAAAATACCGCAGTGCCTGTAAGCACCACCAGTGCGATGATGCCTGCGAAATTTGAAACTCTATTGCTCTTGTGCTGTTCTTTTCTTTTGCTTTTCATGACACAAATTATATCATATGGTATACTTTTGTGACAGTTTACGGGGATGAAGAAAAAATGAATTTAAAAACATGTTTGTTGAAGGCGGCCATGGTTTTGCTTGCTTTCATTTCAGTTTCATGCACAAAGAAGAACACTGACACTGCTGTTGTATATTCAGACGATGTAATAGAGATCAATCCTTCTGACGTGTCCATAGAAAAAGACCAGTCAGTAAAATGGTCGGACGATGAAGGCGTTGTTCTCGTTGTTTTTGGATACGGATTCAATGATGCGGAATTCCTTGCAAAGGCAAAAGATGTGGTTTCTTCCGCTTATGGTCTTTCTGAAAACGGAGGACTTGTAAAATGCGTTGTTTTCCCAGATGACCTCCACAACCGCATTTCAAATTTCAGGCAGATTGTCGATGAGAATAATGTTCGCGGCATAATCGTTTTTGGAGCTCCAGATGGATGCCATCTTACCTTTGCAAAAATTCGCGAAGACAGAAACAACAATCCGCTGTTCAGCATTTTCTCATTTTTCCCTCAGGATGATGTCCTTGGACAGGAAGGAACATGCAGCTTTGTGCTTGACCATGAGTCGGCCGGCAGTGTGGGCCTTGAGGAGCAGGGGCAGGTGATGGATGGTGACATCTTCAACATTCTTGTTTCCGCAATCAAATATGCGGCTCTTCTTCCATCTGAACTTCCTGTTGACGGGGAACTTCATTCACACGTGCAGGCAATTGTGGGCCAGAGAAAAGTCCACCGCTATGTGGATGGTGAGACTGGGATCCAGGTGCGGAATCATTTTGTAATTGAACCTTCGGAGTAAGATTTGAATACCTTTGTCCAGAATGCAACACGACTCCTTGGAAAAACAGGAGATATAGAAAATCTCGCAGACCTTGATAAGGCAACCGTACTTGTAATTGCGGATTCCCATGGTTCCTATTACAGCCTTAAGACAGCGATCGAGCAGTTTGGTTCCGGCTGTGACGCCATGATTTTCTGCGGAGACGGAATCAACGACATCGCAAGGCTTTCCGCTGAATGTGCTGAAGATCCAGAACTGGCAGAGATGGTTCCGGCTGTAATTGGAATTGTTGAAGGAAACAACGATCCTGACAGATATCCTTTGACCGTGATGCTTGATTCAGGTGCGGCATTGATGGAAGTGGAAGTTCCCCTGAACAATACGATCGACATTGCGGGTCACAGAATTCTTTTTACCCACGGACACAGGTACTCCCTTTATGATGGATTTGGAGACCTTCGTAATCTTGCGTCGACTTTTGAATGCAGCGCAGTGTTCTACGGGCACACCCATGTTGGTGGCAGCACCCTTACCTGCGGAAATATTTTTGCCCTGAATCCCGGAAGCTGCGCAAGACCGAGAATGGGACAGCCTCCATGTTTTTCAATTGTCACAATAGAAAAGGAAAAAAATTACTACGACAGCGTGTTCTATCAGGTTGTGCCGGGGAAATGTGTTCCGTATATCCCTGACTCATTGATTTAGGATTTTTATGCGTTTACGTTTACCACAGCACCGGCTTCTGGCATGAGGCCTGCAAAACCGTAAGTTGAAGGCTGGGCAGTGTTTGTTACTGCTGTCTTTATCTGCTGCTGGTATTCCTTGATGAGTGCGTCTTTCTGTTCCTCTGACATTCCTGAAAGTTCTTCATCTGAATGTGAGGTTGTCTTCTGCTTCATTGAAACAAGCTGGTTGATGAGTGTGTTGAGGATTCTTACCTTGCTGAGGGGAACTCCGTTCTGACCGTTCTTTACGGCTGTTCCATGTACGTAGTCAAGCTGAGAATAAATTACAGCACTTGGCTTTACCGGAACAAAAAGTGCGCCGGAAGAAGACGAGATGACATTGTTGTATGATGCTGCGTTAAGATTTATTCCGTTTGAATACATAATCCTACCCTCACTTTCATTATCGGAAAGTGAAGGCTCAGGTTTAGCAAAAACGTTTTTTTATTTTTTCATCAATAGAACTGCTTGGTCCACTCAGTGATTCTTTCTTCCAGTGAGGCGTTGTTTTTTGCACCGTTGGTGTTTGTCGTGTCCTCCAGATACGGAAGGATTACGTTTTCCTTAAGGCTTTCCCACCTATATGGAAGAATGTTTGGCAGCGTGAAGTATTCCTCAGGCGGCATGTTTCCGAGAAGCTGGCGGTAGAATGCGGGATAGTATTTTTCGTTTACGTTGCGGATTGAAGAAAAACCACCGGCGATGCCAAAGTTTACGCTGTCCAGTTTCATGTTTTCAGTACGTTCGATGAGTTTCTGCTGTGTCTCTTCCTTCAGGAACCATCTCATGAATTCCTTTGCCTGAACTGGATTTTCCGACGACTTGTAAAGCCCCATGGTAAGGATGTTGTCTTCCACTGGAATCATGTCGTTCTGGACGAACCAGCGGAATGAAATGCTTGAGGACTGGGCATCCGTAAGAGTGAAGAGCTTGTCGCTTGTGGTGTAGGCAAAAAGACATCTGTCGGATGTGACCTGGCGGTATGTAGGCATGTAAAGATATCGGAACTGGAAGTTTTGTTCCGTGGTGGTGTCTGAATTTGTTGTTGTGGTCCAGTATTTGATCATGTCGATGGACGACGACAGCTTGTCGGAATCCCAAAGGAAGCTTGTGCCCTTTTCCTGATAGGCGGTTCCGTAGAGCTTTGTGACGGTGTAAAGGAATTCCTTGTCCCATGAAGGACCAAACCCCATTGTGGTGAAAACATCCTTGCTGTTTTTCTGGTTGTAGGAAGAAGCTGCGTTGCGGATCTGCTCGATGCCAAGATACCGTTCGTTTCCAAGGAGAGATTCATTTTTGCGTGAGAACATCATGGCGCTCAGGTTGAAGCTGACCGGAATCAGGTACTGCTTGTTGTTGACGCATCCGTATTCAAGAATCTTTGAATAGAACTGTGATTTAGGAACGCTCTTTTCCGAAAAAAGACTTTCAGTCGAAGAAAAGTATTTTTTTGTCAGGGAGTTCTTGAGCCATGGTCCAATTATGATGTCAGGTGTAATCTCGTCCTTTGATGGCGGAAGGGAACGGGCAGGTTCTTTCTTGTAGACAACCACGGCCTTTGTCTTGTCGTGGGTTGCGTTGAAAAGTTCCACGTAGGAAACAATTTCCGTGTTGTTTGTCCATATGATTACAGTCTTGTCTTTGTTTCCTGTGCATGAGGCAAAAAGGAATGGAAGTGCAAGACAGAGCAGTTTTGAAATAAGTTTCATGGAAACAGTTTAGCAGAAAAAATGACTAAAAAAAACACCCTTTCCAGCTGGAAAGGGTGACGTGCGTTGTCGGAGAAAATTATTATTTCTTTCCCATTTCGTCTGCAACCTTGTAGATTGCTTCGTAAACTACAGGAATGATTTCTTCGTCAAGGCTTGAGAAGGCAACGCGGAGTGTCTGTGGATCAATCTGGATTGTTCCGATTCCGTGTTCATTCAAAAGCTTTACGCGAAGTTCTTCCGCATTGATGTTCTTTGTATCGAATGACATGAAGTAACCTGAGTTGAATGGAAGAGGTGCAATGTAGTCGCTCTTGTGTTCGTTTACAAACTTGCGTACGATTGCGTAACGGCGTTCAAGAATCTTGCGGAATTCCTTCTTTTCAGCTTCGATGTTTCCGCTCTTGTATCCCTTGAGAATGAAAGACTGTCCTGGAGTTGCGGCACATGAAACTGAAGAACGGATTGCTGCCATAAGTTTCTTTACGAGGGCGTCGTACTGGGCTTCTGTCATTCCCTTGCATCCGAAAGTGATGAATCCACAGCGGAATCCCCATACGAAGTCTTCTTTTGTAGGTCCGTCAATTTTTGCTGCAAGAACATTTTCGTGAAGGTCACAGAGGTGTGCGAAAAGCGACTGTGGCTCAATGTCATCTTCGTAGTTGAGTCCGAAGTATGCGTCGTCGCACCATACCATTACCTTTGTTCCCTTTTCTGCAAGTTCCTTGCACATTGCAACAAGCTGCTTTGCTTCATCCTTTGTTGGAGAATAGCCTGAAGGATTCTGCGGGAAGTTGAGGATTACGCGGACGCTTCCTGTCTTTGCCTGTTCGTTAAGTGTTTCCTTGAGACCTTCAATGTTGAACTTTCCGTCCTTGAAAACCTTGAACTGAACAAAGTCTGCGTTGCGTCTTGCGCTTGCTATGAGAACGTAGTTGTCCCATGATGGATCTGCTGCAACAAGAGCATGCTTTTCATCAAGGAAGAGGTCTGAAAGGTATGAAATTCCGGCTGTGAGTCCAGGTACTACTACTGGAAGAGAAAATGACTTGTCCTTGAGTGAAGGATTCTTTCTGATTAATTCTTCTTTCCAAACTGCACGGAGTTCAGGATTACCTGCTGTTGGAGCGTATCCGACGATTTCAGATGAAGTAAGTTCCCCGTTGATGTATTTTCTGATCGATGGAAGTACAAGAGGCTTACCGTCTACTACTGTAGTTCCGATAGTTCCGTTTGCTGTATGACCGAGTTTTTTGGCTTCACCGCTCTGGGCAATGATTCCCTTAGGGAAGTAAAGTCTAACACCTACATCAGAAAGCAACTCTCCGGCTGTTGTGCCCTTGAGTGCGTCGTTTAATTCTTGAGCCAATGGATTAATCATAATGGCAATAGAATAATGAATTTATGCAGGATTGTAAATAAAATTGAATATTTATACATAAACAGGCCAATAAGGTTTGCGGAAATTTACAGAAAAAAGGTGAGAAAACTCACTTTACAAAATAGAATTCTTTGTTATCCTAAGAATAGAGCAAATTGTTATGCTCAAAAATATTTTGTAGGAGTTTTTTATGAAAAGATTCGTAAAGGCAGCTGCAGTAGTTGCAGCAATGATGATGGCATTTGCATTCGTTGGATGTAGCAGCAGCAGTGATGATGATGACACAACATCAAGCACAGCACAGAGCGGTTCATCGACAGCAGGATCAACACAGTCAGGATCAACAACAGGAACAGGATCGACAACAGGAACAGGATCAACAACAGACAAGCCTGCTGCAAGCGCAAATCCTTTCCTCGGAAAGACCTTGGTTGGTGATGGTACAACAATTAAGTTTGACAGCAAGAACCTTACAGGAACTGAAATGGAAGATGGTAAGCTTGTTGGTAAGTTCAAGTATGAGGTTAAGGGGGACAAGATCACAGTTACTCCAACAGCAGCTTATATCGATGGCAAGGAATACAAGAACTTTGATGACTACATCAAGGACTATAAGAATTCACCTGAATATAAGGAAAAGGTAGCAGCAATGCCTGGTTTCGATAAACTGTTCGAAGTTATGATGGCTGGAGTGAAAGAGCAATTTAACGACATGATGGAACCTTTTACTGCAACTTTTGAAACAGTCGATGGAAAGCTTGTAGTCAAGGATCCATCAGGCGAAAAACTTGCCGCAGAAAAATAAATGAATCCTTAACGGCTTGATGTCACCGGGCTAGTCCCGGTGGCATTTTTTTTTACAGCGAGAAAATTTTTCTGATTTCCCGGGCGACCGAATCCTGGTCGTTGGTGAAATCTGAAACAAAGTCTGCCGCCGCTTTGCATTCCTGTGACGCGTTTGCTACGGCGATTCCAAGGCCGGCGGTGCCCAGCATCTCCATGTCGTTGGCGGCATCTCCAAAGGCGATGCATTGTTCCGGCTGTATGCCAAGAATCCTGCAGCATCTTTCCATGCCCCTGTGCTTGCCGCTGTCGGCGTTTGAGATTTCTATCAGGTAGTCTTCGCTGTTTGTCATGTACACCTGCGGGAATTCCGCCTTGAGTTTTGGCATGAGGTCCTTTATGATTTCCGGGGCTGCAAGAATGTCCAGGGCTTCAATTTTTTCCTTGTTTTCCGCAACAAATTTTTCAACGTCATCCAAGGGCTTTCTTGTGGCAAGATAATATGGCATTTTTTCCGGCAGGTAGCCTTTGTATTTTTCCGGGTGCCGGTAGTAGTCCCGGTTACCGTATCCCTGGCCTCCAGTGAAATATTCGATGGCAATGTCCATGCCTTTGACAAAAGAGTGGATGGCATCTACGAGTTCAGGCGGAACACACATGGTGCTCAAAGGAGTTCCGTCTGTCATGCTGTTGACTGTGACGCCGTTGCTTGTAACACAGTATTTAAGCCCTTTGACTGAAAACAGATCCTTGGGCAGTGAATTGAAGGCCCGTCCGCTTGAAGGAATGAATTCAATTCCCCTTGATGTAAGCATTTCTATTGTTTCTTTTGTGTATTCAGAAAGAACAGAGCCTGTGGCAAGCAAAGTCTTGTCCAGGTCGCTGAATACGCATTTGAATTTCGTAAAGTCCATAAACGGATGATAGTATTGAAAAGGAAAATAGACAATAAAGATGCTGATTAATGTCACTGTTTCGCCCACAACAACGGGGACAGACCCCGGGCGAAAGCATTTGCGGCACGAAATTTTACAACCTGTTTGTAAACCTGTAGTTCAGGACTTTGTTCCTGCAGGTGTTTACGCATTCGCCGCACAAAATGCATTCCGCTGTCTTTATCTGTCCTTTCTGAATTTCTTCCGGAACATTTACGCTCATTGGACAGACTTTTCTGCATTCACCACAGGATAGGCAGCTTTCTTTTTTTGTCTTGATCTTGAGCTGCGGTAAATGGAGGCATTTTCCAAAGCGGTATCCAAGGATCATGAAGGGTGCCATCCAGCATATGTAATGGCAGTTGGCCCGTTTGCCGTGAATGACTGCCGGAATCAGAAACAGGATTACGATTCCGTAGTAAATGACGTAGCTGTAAATGTTGGAAATGGAAATTCCATGATCGGTCATAAAAAATGGCTGAATGGAATATTCACCCTTGCCCAAAACATGACAGACTATAAGTCCGCTGACCCATATGAGCCAGATTCCGTATTTAATATAGTTTCTGAAACCCTGCTTTGGTTCCTTGGAAGAAAAACTTTCAAAGCATTCGGACATTCCGCCTGTAGGACAGAAAAATCCACACCAGAGGCGTCCAAAAAACATTCCAAGAATGAACATCAAGGTGAAGGTGATGAAACTTCCGTTTATGATGTGTTCCATTGCTGCCATGAAAATCAGATAGGGCGAAAAATACCAGATGGTAATAGGGAACAGCAGCATGGCCATTGTCAGCGTAAATTTTCTGAATCTGTGAAGTTGCATGGAATTCTCCTTGATCAAGGCTTCAAGTTTTTGGTATGTGCCAAGTAAACTTTGTAAATCTTATGGAATATAATGCTGCAGATCATATTCGTCAATACGCTTCGCAGGGCGAAAGTTAGGGCAGTATATGATTTTTACGTAAATCAAACGCTTTCGCCCCGCCTATTGGAAGTTTGTCAGTTTTTTCTATATACTAAGTGCTATGACAGAATTATTAGCTCCTGCGGGAAATATTGAAGCACTTGATGCCGCTTTGGGCGAAGGTGCAGATGCAGTTTACATGGGACTCAAGAGTTTCAACGCTCGTTTAAGATCATCAAATTTTGCATGGAACCAGTTTGAAGCTGCAGTACAGAGTGTCCACCGCCTTGGAAAGAAAATCTACGTAACGGTAAATACAGTCAGCGAAGAGCATGAGACGGAACGTCTTTACCGCTTTTTGAATTATCTCAACAAAATTGGACCTGACGGACTCATTGTCCAGGACTTTGGTGTCGTACGCATGTGCCAGGAATTTTTTCCTGACCTGGAACTCCATGCTTCAACGCAGATGAATGTTGAATCCGCCGCCGCCGCAAACCTTTTGAGCAAGGAAGGTCTCAAGCGTGTCGTTGTTGCCCGTGAACTTGGTCTTGAGGAAATCAAGCAGATCAAATCAAAGACCAATGCGGAACTTGAAATGTTTGTCCATGGTGCCCTTTGCGTAAGTGAATCAGGACTTTGTCTTTTTTCCAGCTATCTTGGTGGAAAGTCTGCAAACCGCGGTATGTGTACTCAGGCATGCCGTCGCCTTTACAATGCGGAAATTCCGGGAAACCTTTCGACAGGATACTATTTCTCACCTTGTGACCTTGAGCTTATCGGTCAGGTACCGGAACTCATGCAGGCGGGAGTAGACAGCTTCAAGATTGAAGGACGCATGAAAAGCGCCGAATATGTAGGGGCTGTAACAGCAGCCTACCGCTATGTAATGGACCATTGGGAAAATGACAGAAAAGGTGCCATTGCGGAAGGCCGAAGAATTCTTTCCACTGACTTTGCGAGAAGCAAGACCGACTACTGGTATGGTTTCAAATCCGTTGAGGAAGGCGTGGAAAATGCCGGAGAAAAAATCCTCAATCCAAATCAGGCCGGCGGAACTGGAATTTTCCTTGGAAAAATCAGCAGCCTCAGACCAGCTTCAGGTGATGAAAAGCAGCAGGCCGCAAACCTTGCACAGGAAAGTGAGAAGGCAACGGACATTCAGATGGCAATGATAACAGGCGGAGATTATGATCCTGATCCAGGTGACAGCATCAGACTCCATAGGCAGGATGATAGCGGACGTGAAAGCCACAAGGTCCGTGTTGTTACAGTGGATGTAAAGAACCAGCGCTGGATTGATGTGCCTAACGGATTTTCAAAAAACGACAGCGTATATCTTCTCCAGACAAAGAGCATGTCCAAAAGATACAAGAGGATTCTTCCACCAGATCTTTCAAAATTCCGCCGTCAGCCAGGACCTGAACGCATTCCGCTTCTTGACCTTACTCCGGTGGACAAAAATGGAATCAGCTGGTTTCCGGAAGGACTTTATGTTGGTGTTTCAACAGTAGCCGACGCCCATCTCATCGCGCCCCTTCATCCTGTGCGCGTGATTCTTGAGCTCAACTGCGAAACTACATATGACCTGCTAAACAAGGACAGACCTGAAAAACCTGTACTTCCCTTCAGCAAAAAAATGGTGTTCCTTTCACTGGATCCCTTTGTTCCGGAAGGATCGGAACCTCAGCTTGAAGAGACATTGAACAAGCTCATTGAAAAAGGATTCACCGGATTCATCGTCAACAACCTTGCCCACATAAACATCCTCAAGGGTAAAAAAGGTGTGCACATGGTTGCGGGGCAGTACCTCTATACATTCAACAAATGGGCTGTAAGTTTCCTTGAAAACCAGAACATCATGGCAGTGATTCCGCCTGCAGAAAATTCAGAACGCAATCTTGCGGAAACTTTCGAAACTGAAGGAGAACGTTCACGTGTTCTTGTCAGCGTTTTCCAGTATCCGGTTTTGTTCCGCATGAGATTCAAGCTGCCTAAGGATTATGATTTTACCTATTTCAGCGACAAGGAAAAGATGGGATTCAAGGTCAATTCAACTGCCGACGGTTCCTTTGTAATGCCGGAAGCTCCATTCAGTCTGCTGGATAAAATGGACAGCCTTAAGACCAAGGGATGGAAACGCCAGCTTATTGATTTTTCAAAGACAAAGATCCTCAAGGGAGACATAAGAAGCCTTCTTAATCTTATCCAGACTCATGGCATGATTGAGGGTGCTTCAAGATTCAACTGGAAGGATGGATTCTACAATCCGGAAAAAATGGAAGCCTACCAGGCAGCCAACGCAAGGCGTGAAATGGAGGAAGCTTCAGGACTCAGTGGAAAACGTCCTATGGGTCATCGAGGCAAACCTGGCAGGGCAAAAGGCAACGGCGGCAACCGTCGCCACTAGAGTTTTCTAGAACGCGATTTCTTCTTCAGCCTCCTGTTCCTTCTGTGCGGCAGCGGCAACTTCTGCAAGCATGGCAAGTTTTTCCTTCTTGCTTGCAGTTGTTACTGGTGCTTCTTCTGCCTTTGCTTCTTCAGTTTCCCTGTCACCGGTCTTTTTCATCACCGGCTTGAATTCAATGTGTTCCGCAATGATGTCTACGCGGCTGTTTTTCTTTCCGTCTTCTCCAGTTGAAACATTCTGCTTTAGTCGACCTACCACACGGATACCTCTTCCCTTGAGACACCATTTTTCACATGTTTCTGAAAGACTTCCGAATGTGGAAATGTCAAAAAAGGAAACTTCGTCAACATACTTGCCGTCAGAATTTTTATAGTATCTGTTTACGGCAATTGGAACCCTGCACATGAAAGAGCCGTTTTTGCATGTTTTCTTTTCCGGCTGGCGGACAACATTTCCTTCGATGATAATCTGATTCAATGAATTCATAAAAATTTCCTCACAAAATAAAATCACTTTGTGTGGAAAGAAATCCGCGCGAACATTTCTCCCGCACACATATAAATTATTGTGGGGCATAGAAATTTTAGTGCACGTTAATGAAAAAAATGTGATGAAGTTTTTTCAGTTGGCAAGAGGACGCAGACTTCTTTCAAGAATTCCATTTGCGTGGGCAAGAAAAATTCCGTAGTTGCAGAATGGAATTTTCTGGTCCTGTGCGCATTTCATCCGGAATAGAATTTCGCGTTCCGTAATCATGCAGCCGCCGCAGTGAATCACAAGGGAATAGGGGGACAGGTCCTGGGGGAATTGAGTTCCGGCTGTAAATTCAATCTCAAGATTTTTGCCTGTAATTTTTTTCAAGGCCGCAGGAATTTTTACGGAACCTATGTCGCCGCATTGTCTTTTGTGGGTGCATCCTTCCGCAATGAGAATCCGGTCCTTGTCCTTCAGTGACTTCAAAATTTCCACGGCATTTTTTGCTTCATCCAGAAAACCTTTGTAGCGTGCCATGAGAATTGAAAATGAAGTAAGTGGAATTTCATCGGGTAGAATTTCCGCAACTTCTTTAAAGGCCTGGCTGTCGGTTATTACAAGTTCAGGCGGAACTGCAAACACCGCGATTGTTTCCCTTAATTCAGATGGCTGGCATACAACAGCCCTTGCGTGCAGGTCAAGAATTTCACGGAGCACCATCTGCTGTGGAAGAATCAGCCTTCCTTTGGGCGCGGCTTCATCTATGGGACAGACAAGAACTACAGTGTCACCGCTTTTGACAATTCCGTCGAGGATTTTTTTGCTGCTTTGAATTTCTTTTGCGGCCTTCACTATGGAAGCAATCAGCTGTTCTTTTTCAATTGGACCATTTTTTTTATTGATGAATTCGACAAGTGGAATTTTCTTTTCTTCTATCAGACTTTTGAAAGCAAGGTCGGCTTTTGTAGTTCCGTTTTGAAAATCAATGACAAGGACTGCGATGTCAGTTTTATTAAGGATCTGCCTTGTTTTTGCGATCCTCATTTTTCCAAGTTCACCTTCATCGTCGTAGCCCGGAGTGTCGATGATTACAACCGGACCAAGAGGAAGAAGTTCCATTGCTTTCTGCACAGGATCTGTTGTCGTTCCTTTTACGTCGGAAACAATTGAAAGGTCCTGCCCCAGGATTTCATTTACAAGAGTAGATTTTCCTACTGAAGACCTGCCTATAATGGCAATGGATGCGCACTTCATCAGTATCTGCTTAAGATGTTGAGAATTCTCTCTTTGCCTACAGCCTTGATGAACATTGCAAGTTTAGGGCCTTTTTCCTTTCCGATAAGTGCCTTGTAAACAGCAGTGAAAAGAACTGTTCTTTCTACCTGGGCATCGGAAGCTGCATCATAGACACGCTGTGCTACGGTATCGTCTTTTCCGTCCCATGAAGCCAACTGAGAAGCAAGAGCTTTGATTGCCTTGACTC
>CALELJ010000256.1 GCA_937902445.1 uncultured Treponema sp.
GCAAAAGTTAATCGGGATTAAGACAAGTATGTGACAAGGCTTTTGCCGGCGGGACAGTAGGTCGAGCGGAAAAGCCGGCCCAAGCAGGTGCGCAGGACCGGCCCGCGAGAGCCGGCTTTTTTATTTTAAATCAGGATAATACATAGACTTCTGCAAGCCAGGAAGAGCGCTTTCAGCAGCCTTCGGGCATCTGTCCGCGCATGTGCTACCCAGACTTTCACGGACTGCATGCAGTCCGTGCGGCAAAAGTTAATCGGGATTAAGACAAGTATGTGGCAAGGCTTTTGCCGGCGGACCCTTCGACTGCGCTCAGGGATCCTGAGACGGTGTTCAATGGAATAGGGCTGGATGTAGTTTGACCGTCCCCAAAAGAATTGCCCAAGCAATTCTTTTGGGGACGGTTTTGTTTTATCCTTATTTCAGTTAGCAGAGTTTTTGCAGCTGGTCTACAAGATTTCTGAATGTATCAAGGGCAGCCTGTACAGGCTCTGTGCTTTCCATATCAACGCCAGCTACGCGTAGGGCTTCAATCGGATAGCGGCTTCCACCACTCTTGAGGAATTTGAAGTAATCTTCGCGTTCTTTTTCTCCGCCTTCAGTAACACGCTTTGCAAGTGCAAGTGATGCTGAAATTCCTGTTGCATATTTGTAAACATAGAATGCACTGTAGAAGTGTGGAATTCTCAATCCTTCCATGTCGCTTGATTTTTCAAAGTGCATTTCAGGACCAAAGTACTGCTCGAGAAGATCACGATAAATCTTACGGATGACCTCAGTGCTCAACGGAGTTCCATCTTCGACTGATTCATGGCACTTAAGTTCAAATTCAGCAAACATAGTCTGTCGATGCAAGGTGGCAAGAATGTCGCTGGCTCTCATTGCAAGAAGATATTTTTTCATCTCGTCATCTTTTGCATTTTTAAGCATGTACTGGAAAACAAGTTCCTCATTGAAAGTTGATGCGACCTCAGCTTCGAAAATCGTGTAGTCGTAGCAGCTGAACGGATTGTTGTGGACGCTGTACCACGAATGCATGCTGTGTCCACCTTCGTGTGCCATCGTGTATACGTCACGAAGAGTATTTTCATCGTAGTTCAGAAGAATGTAAGGATAGCCTTCGTAACATCCGCTTGAGAACGCACCTGAATGCTTTCCTTTATTTTCGTAGCGGTCACACCATCCGCCTAAAAGTCCACCACAAAGAGTGTCTGTGTATTCTTTTCCAAGAACGGCAAGTGCGTTGCGGCAGATTTCAACGGACTCTTCATATGTGACATGGGATTTTACTGTCTTTACAAGCGGAACATAAACATCCCAGTGACGAAGTTCATCTACACCGAGGATCTTTTTTCTGAGACTGTAGTATCGGTGAAGGTCTGGAAGATTCTTGTGGACTGTTTCAATTAGATTACGGTAGACGCTTTCAGGAACCTTGTCTCCGTAAAGAGCGGAATCCAATGATGACTTGTATCCTCTTGCACGGGCAATAAAAATGTCATTGTTTACTGAACCTGCATAGAGCGAGGCAAGTGTGTTTGCATGCTTTTCAAACACGTCGTAGAATTTTGTGTAGGCTTCTTCACGGATGCTGCGGTCCTGGTTTTCAAGAAAATTGCTCCATGTGCTGTGTGTCAAAGGCATGTCTTTTCCATCGCATTTAACAGTTCCAAAATCCATGTCTACATCGTTAAGCAGACTGAATACATTCGATGCAGTCTGTCCGCTTTCACTCTGGAGAGCCATGAGACGTTCTTCTTTTTCCGAAAGAATGTGGGGCTTTGCATGAAGTGTTTTCTGTATGCTGATCTTGTAGTCTTTGAATTCTGGTTTTTCAATCCACTGGTTGATTGTTCCGTCATCGATAGCAAGAAGTTCCGGCGTGAAAAAGCTGCACTGTGAGGACATCTGGGTATATGCCATCATCACTTTATTGTAGCGCTCCTGGTTTGCGCT
The DNA here is from genome assembly GCA_937902445.1 of uncultured Treponema sp. GTDB lineage: Bacteria > Spirochaetota > Spirochaetia > Treponematales > Treponemataceae > Treponema_D. Next base: position 1,954 of record CALELJ010000256.1, read on the forward strand.
TTCGCTCTGGTCGGCTTCGTTCATGAGGCTTGCGTAGTGGTAAACTTTTTCAACAAGAAGACTGAGTTCATCATCAGCCTTGAGAGCTGCAAGAAGTGTGTCACTTGATTCTGCTAGTTTGCCTTTGAATGCTATAAATTTTTCTGTGAGTGATGGAATGCGTGCAAGATCTGATTCCCATTCCGACTCTGTTTTATAAAGCTGTGTCAGGTCCCACTTGTGTTCAGCAGGGACGTCTTTTCTCAATGGAATTGTTTCGTTACTCATGGCTAATAATATAGTAAAAAAAAGGCATGTTGTCACGAAATTGAAAGTGTATGTTTTTTTATTTCATTTGGTGTATAGTATCCCCATGAATAAATTACCGAAAGACAAACTGAATATAAAACTCATCGCACTGGATCTTGATGACACCTTGCTGAACGATGAGCGCGCCATAGATGACAGAACTGTTGCTGCCTTGCGTTCCGCCGCTGATAAAGGAATCTACATCGTTCTTTGCTCCGGTCGTGCGGAAGACGGAATACTTCCATTCGTCCGCAGACTTGAAATTGCAGGAAAGGAAACCGGAAGGTTCATTATTGCCATCAACGGATGCAGCGTTTTTGACATGCATGAAAGAAAACAGATTTACCTTAAAAGTGTTGAAAGTGATGTGCTTCTCCATGTGAATCGTGAGGCGGAATCTGCCGGGCTTAGAACCGAAGTCTATTCACCTGATGTGATTTTCTATGCTGAAGAAAATAAATGGACCCGTCTTGATGTTGATATGTGCAAGGTCAAGGGACAGGTTGTGGAAGACTACGAGAAGTTCATAGCTGAAGAAAAATTTCCAAAGATGCTCGTTCCGGGTGAACCTGAAAAACTTCTGGTGCTTCAGGACAAACTAAAAAAAGAACTTGGAGACCGTGCTGTAATTTTTACAAGTAAACCATACTTTCTTGAAATCCTTCCTCCGAAATGCGGTAAAGGTGAGGCCATAGAATTCCTTGCAGGGGAACTTGGAATTCCAATGGAGCAGACCATGGGTTTTGGTGACAGCATGAACGATGAAAGCATGATCCGCATGTGCGGTGCAGGAGTTGCCATGTGCAATGGTCTTGACTACATAAAGGGGATTGCGGACTATGTCACTGAACTGGACAACAACCACGATGGTGTGGGCGACTTTGTTGAAAAATACGTGCTTTAATTTGTTTCTAAAGTATATCGTTTAAAGTCTGTTTTACGCCAAGGGCAGCAAGGAAGGAATCCTTTGATGGAGAAACCTTTTCTGCTGCCTTCTGTTTTTTTACGGCACGGATGAGAAGATTTTTTGGTGTTCCTTCCATGTCTATGAATTCCATAAGCTGAACTGAATATCCTTTCTGCTCAAGAAGTTCTGCACGGATAGCGTCTGTTGCAAGGGCTGCAAAACGTTCGCGCAAGATTCCGTGCTTCATGAAAAGTGACAGGGGATTGTTTTCTTCCACCGTGTTTTTCCCGATCTGGCTGTTGATTTCATGCTGACAGCATGGAACGGAAAGAATGGCTTTTGTGTTGTGTTCCACTGCGTATTTCAATGCATAGTCGGTTGCCGTGTCACAGGCGTGGAGAGTCACGATGATGTCAGGTGAATTGTCGCCCGAATATTTCGCGATGTCTCCTACGGCAAAGTTAAGGTTTTTGTAATTGTATTTTTTTGCAAGGGATGCGCAGTGTTCGATTACATCTTTTTTTAAATCAAGCCCAAATATCTCGCAGGGAATTCTTTTGATTTCATTGAGAAAATAATAGGCTGCAAATGTAAGGTATGATTTGCCTGAACCAAAGTCCACAATGCGAAGGGGACGTTCAGTAGAAAAATCTCCGTCGCCAACAGAAAGTTTTTTCACCTCATCAAGAATGTCATCGATGAATTCCAGAAACCTGTTTATCTGACGGAATTTATCAAAGCGTGAAGAAACAATTTTCCCTTCCTTAGTCATTACTCCAAGCTCGATGAGAAATGGAACTGGTGTTCCTTCCTTTATGATGTAGTTCTTTTCTTTGTTTGATTTGA
>CALELJ010000257.1 GCA_937902445.1 uncultured Treponema sp.
TCAATATGGTCTGTGTTGGAACCATGATTGTTTTAAGCCAGTATATCGGTGCAAAAAAATCCGGCGAGGAACTCAATAATATCGCCAAGGCAAGCATAATTCTTGTTGTTTCCTTTGCAATCATAATTTCTCTTGCCGTTCTTTTTGGAACAAAAAAATTGCTTTCCTGTTATACCCTTGAGGACAGCGTACGAAACTATGCTACAGAATATTTCATCATTTTCTGCGGTTTTGGTTCCGTCTTTATGGGATTCAATCTCATGCAGGGTGCGGTTGTGCGTGCCTATGGGTATACAAAGCAGATTCTTTTCTCGACGCTCTTTGCAAATCTTCTGAATGTTCTTGGAAATGCCCTTTCCCTCTACGGTTGGTTTGGGCTTCCTGTATTTGGCCTGACAGGAGTTGCTGTTTCTTCAGTATGTGCAAATGTTTTTTCATGTGTTTATCTTTCCCTTGTAATCAGACGGAAAAAGGAAATCTACTTCAATCTTTCAAAGCTATTTTCCGTGCCAAAAGAATATTTCCGTAAGATTCTCAAGATTGGTGTTCCTACTGCGGGAGAAAATCTGTCGTACAATGTGGCCCAGATTACAATCATGGCGATGATTACAACGCTCGGTACTGCAGCCATGAGTGCACAGGTTTATACCCAGACCATCTGCCGTTTTGTTTTTGTTGTTGCCGTTGGTATCGGCAGTGCGACACAGATCAAAACCGGATTCTTTGTTGGTGCCCGCAAGGCTGACGTTGCCTATAGAAATCTCTGGATCTATCAGCTATGCGGAACTCTTACAAGCATGGTTCTTATACTTCTCATCAATTTGGGAAAGGGAATCATCGTTCCATTATTTACAAAGGATCCCGTCATCGTTGGCTATGTTTCATCACTTCTAGTCTACTCATGCTACATTGAATTCGGACGCTCCCTCAATCTCATTTCCATTGGCGGACTCAAGGGAGCAGGCGATGTGGTCTTCCCGGTCGGTTATGGAATTTTCTCAATGTGGTGCATCATGGTTCTTTTCAGCTATATCCTTGGAATCAGGATGGGCCTTGGGCTGATTGGTTTCTGGCTTGCTATCGGAACCGACGAGACGACCCGTGGAATCGTAATGCTTTTACGATGGAAATCAAAACGCTGGCAGACAAAGGCACTTGTCTAAAACAATCTGGAACCATCAATTGACAATCGTCCGGTGATTTACTAATATGCCTCCCAAGACAGTTCGTGACCATCCTGTCTATAAACAAAACTAGGGAGGCATTCATATGAATGCATTTGAATTTTTTATTTCTGTTCTATTTTTTCTTTCGGCAACAGTTGCAGCCTACAGGTTCTTTGGTAAAAGCGGACTGTTCGTATTCGTGGCATTTTCCACAATTCTTGCCAACATTCAGGTATGCAAAGGAATCAATCTTTTTGGATTTGAGACTACTGTTGGAAACGTCCTTTATGCATCATCCTTTTTGTGTACCGACATCCTTTCGGAAAAGTACGGCAAAAAGACTGCCCAGAAGGCGGTAAAGATTGGAATCTTCACAAACATTTTGTGGATCATCGGCACACAGCTGACGCTCATTTCAGTTCCGTCTGAACACGATACAATGCAGCCTCATCTCGAGGCTATTTTTGGACTCATGCCTAGAGTTGCCGGAGCCAGCCTCATCGCCTACATCATAAGCCAGAGCATCGATGTTCTTCTGTACCATCTGATATGGCAGAAGAGCGGACAGACTTCAAAATTCCTTTGGCTTAGAAACAACGGATCAACCATGGTGTCCCAGTTTTTTGACACCTCAATCTTTGTCACCATCGCTTTTGTCGGAACTGTTCCGGCGGAAATTTTCTGGTCAATTTTGTGGACGACATATTTCTTCAAGGTTGTCGTTGCCTTGTTTGATACGCCTTTTGCATATATTGCAAGAAAACTCAAGGCACCTGATGGAGAATGATTTTGATGAGTGAGACTGAATCTGACATGAACTTGCAGAACAGGGCAGAGGAAAACCTCAAGCTGCTTGGAAAGAAGACTGAATATAAAAGTGACTATGCGCCGGAAGTCCTTGAGACCTTTGTAAACCGGCACATGGAAAACGACTATTTTGTGAAATTCAATTGTCCTGAATTCACATCCCTGTGTCCCATTACAGGTCAGCCTGATTTTGCGACAATCTATATTTCCTACATTCCTGACAGGCTTATGGTTGAATCAAAATCTCTTAAGCTCTACCTGTTCAGTTTCAGGAATCATGGTGATTTCCACGAAGATTGCGTAAACAAAATCATGAAAGATCTTGTCAGCCTCATGAATCCGCGGTACATCGAGGTTTGGGGAAAGTTCACTCCACGTGGTGGAATCAGCATCGATCCATATTGCAACTTGGGAAAGCCTGGTACAAAATATGAAAAAATGGCTGAGCAGCGTCTTCTCTGGCATGATATGAATCCTGAGAAGATAGACAATCGTTGAACCGACCTGCCCACCGTGGTACTGAATTTATTTTCATATGGAATCCTTTGAAAATTGCAATTTTTATTGATTCCATATAAACTGAATCCATGAAATCCAAATCCGCTCCTTCCGGAATCATGCTTTACGCAAAATCTTCCGGGCTTACAAGTTTTTCCTCCCTTTGGAGCATCAAGCATGCCCTTGGTACAGAGAAGGTTGGTCACACCGGAACTCTGGACTCCTTTGCCGACGGATTGCTAGTAGTGCTGAGCGGAAACCTTACCCATCTTGTTCCCCATGTGACGGGATTCACAAAGACATATGAAGCCATCGTCTGTTTTGGAAAAGAAACAGACACCCTTGATCCTACAGGTGAATATGTGTGCACAAAGGAAAGTGCCCTGAAGGATGAGGTTGAGCGTGTGCTTCCTGAATTCACCGGAGCGATTTTACAGACCCCACCGGCTTTTTCAGCCCTTCATGTGGACGGTAAAAGGGCAAGCGACCTTGTGCGTGAAGGCAAGGAAGTGACTCTTGAAAGCCGACAGATTTTCATCTATAACCTTGAGCTTCTTGATTTTCTTGATAACCGCAGTGTTGACGGATGTACCTATGCAAAACTTTCCGTTACCTGTTCTAAGGGAACTTACATACGTGCTCTTGCCCGTGATATAGCGAAAGCGGCCGGAAGCTGCGCTCATCTTTGTGCCCTCCGCCGCACCCAGGTTGGACCTTTCCGTCTTGAGGATGCCGCCTGCTATGGATCTCTTGGAGACTTTACGATTGCAGCCGGAATTGAAAGCGAAAAAAGAATCCGCGCGGAAAATGAAAAAACACTCATAGAAAAAGCTTCTGAAAAAATCTTTGATAGAAAAAAGATGAAGAAAAACCGTGAAAAGGACAGTGATGAAAAAATTGCTGAAATTAAAAGCCGTTTCCTGACTTTCACTCCTGAACTTGCATCCCTTTGCGGTTTTGATTGCGATACGCTTAAAAGTGAATTTGAAAAATCCTATGTCAGTGGACGTCCGCTCGCTGTCCGCATGTTTGACAGGATGGAAAACCTCCATGCGTCAAAAGAATTTTATGTTGACGATGAGATTGCCGTCTATTATTCCGACGGAACTTTTGCCGGCATAATGAAAAAAAATGACGGACGCCTTCACTATGGCTTTGTCGTTCCTCATGAAAAAACTGTACTCCGTGTTTTCAGCTGGCAGGAAATCATGGCCGGTGCTTTCCCCCTCCAGTGGAAAAAGAAGGGAAGTGCCATGTCTGTTGGAAGTTTTGAGGCTGTCCATTGTGGCCACGTGCAGATTCTTGGTTCCGTCATCGGGAAAAAAGATCTTGTGTCAGGTGTAGTTACCTTTTCTTCTTCCATAAGACGGGATGATTCCAGGGACATTTTTACACTAAAACAGCGACTCGACTATTTTGGCCGGCTTGGACTTGATTTTGCCATTGTCATTGATTTTGATGAAGATTTTTCAAAACTTGGCGGTGAGGAGTTCCTCAGCATCCTCGTTGAAAAATGTTCGTTGAAATTTCTTTCTGAGGGCAGCGATTTCAAATGTGGCTACAGGGGAAGTTTTGGAATGAAAGATATTTCCCATGCCGCTTCCACTCTTGGCTTTGAACTGGATGAGGAAAACTATGTGGAGTTTGACGGACATAAGGTCAGCTCCAGCAGAATAAAGAAAGAAATCGAAAATGGAAATTTCCAGGACATGATGAAATTCCTTGGACGGCCTTTTGAGTTCAGCCTTGAAGGATTCAAATGGCAGGAAAAGGAACAGGGGGATGAGATGTCCTGCTATGAGGCTGAAAACATAAGCAACCAGGTTCTCCCGGAACAAGGTGAATACAAGGTCACCGTCAATCTCAAGGATGGCCTCACGCTGCATACAGAATTGAGCATCCACGGAAAGACTGTTTCCTTGCTTCTTCCGACACAGAAATATGCGGACAATGCGCTGTCGGTTTCATTTTGAGAGCATGTTCAGCGTTGCACTAGACAAAAGATAATATATCAGTAAAATTAAAGAGCTTCTTTGAAGCATAAACTTTTGCTGGCATGATTCCGCCTGGAGTACAAAGAGCCACTTTTATCCCAGGTCTTATCTTAGGCAAAAGAAAAAAATTACAGGAGTAAGTATATGGCACTTACAAAAGAAACAACATCTTCAATCGTTGGAAAGTTCGGCAAGTCAGCAGCTGACACTGGTAACACAAATGTTCAGATTGCTCTTCTTACAGAACGCATCAAGCAGCTTACAGCACACTGCAAAAGCTTCCCAAAGGATACAACAGCATCCCGCGGACTTCTCAAGGCTGTAGGTGCTCGCAGAAGACTTCTTAAGTACCTTCAGAACACAAATCTTGAAGGATACCGCGCTCTCATCAAGGAACTCGGAATTCGTAAGTAAGTTTTCTGAAAAAGGCAGGAATGTTGTGGTTTCCATGGTGTTCCTGCCTTTAAATTTTTGGAAACAAAGAGGGTATTCCGGCTGTTCAAACGGAACATCCTTTGTCTGACAATGGACATAAAAAGAAAATAAAGAACAAGGAAAATGGTTATGGTACAGAGAGTAACTAAAAAAATCGGGGATCAGGAACTTGTCCTCGAAACAGGAAAGATCGGTAAGCAGGCCAACGGTTGTGTTTACGCTCAGATCGGCGGAACTTCGGTTATTGCTACAGTTTGCTGTTCAAGCGATGTTAGGGAAGGTCTTGATTTCGTTCCTGTTACAGTTGAATACAACGAAAAGTTCTATGCCGCAGGTAAAATTCCTGGCGGTTTCGTAAAGAGAGAAGGTCGTCCAAAGGATAAGGAAATTCTTGTAAGCCGCCTTATCGACCGCCCTATGCGTCCACTTTTTGAAACAGCATTCGGACGCGAAATTCAGATTGTTCCAACTTGTGTTTCAATCGACGGTGTAAATACACCAGACATTCTTGCAGTTCTCGCTGCATCTGCTGCAGTTTCTATTTCAGACATTCCGTTCCACGGACCGGTTGCTGCATGTCGCGTTGGTTACCTTGACGGACAGTATGTAATCAATCCTACATACGAACAGATGGAAAAGGTTCAGCTTGAAATCGTTGTTGCCGGTACAAAAGACGGCTTTACAATGGTAGAAGGTGGTGCTAACGAAGTTTCTGAAGATGTAATGCTCGGTGCCCTTGAACAGGCTCAGGGATTCATTACAGAAATGTGTCTTCTCCAGGAAGAACTTGTTAAGCTTGCAGGTAAGGAAAAGCTTCCACTTGCTCCACTTAACGTTGAACTTGAAAACAAGGATGCAATCAAGGCAGAGGCTCTTCCTCTCATGAAGGTTGCATGTTTCAAAGAAGGAAAGATGGCTCGCTCGGAAGCTGTAAAGGAAGTCAAGAAGCAGATTGCAGAAAAGTATGCTGACCAGCTTGCTGATGAAATGCAGGCAAAGCTCTTTGGTGCTCTCTTTGATGACATCCAGTACGAACTTCTCCGCTCAAGCATCCTTGAGACAGGTATGCGTATTGACGGACGCGGAACAGACCAGATCCGTCCAATCACCTGTGAAGTAAACGTGCTCCCACGTCCACACGGATCGGCACTCTTTACTCGTGGTGAAACACAGTCCCTCGCTGTTACAACACTTGGTACAGCAATGGATGAACAG
>CALELJ010000258.1 GCA_937902445.1 uncultured Treponema sp.
ATTCTGGAACCGTTGCTTACAAAGCGGTCGGGGAAAGCAAGGACCTTCGTTCCCGGATTTCCAGGAAGTCCGCTTTTCTTCACCAGACCTTCGATGTATTCGCCTGCACCACCGATCTTTACACCGTCCTCGACGCAGAGTATTCCGTCATAGCCTGAGGCAAGTTCAAGAAAATACTTTTCATCAAAGGGCTTTAGGAACCTGAGGGAATATATGTCAGATACAATTCCATCCATGAGAAGCGAACGGCATGCTGTCAGTGTCTCAGCAAAAATGCTTCCGGTGCAGACGAAAAGGATTTTTTTCATGGACTTACGTTTGTTTTCAGCGTACTGCCCCGCAACGGAAGGTGAATATTCATCACAGGCCACAAGAACACCACGGCCTTCTTCAACAGGCTTTGAAAAGCTTTCAAGTTCCGTAGGGCAAGTCATCTTTGGCCAGCGGATGACTACGGGACCATCAGTGCCATCTACAGCATAATCTAGGCAAAGGTCCATGTCCGTCTTTGTCGCCACCGTAAGGAACTTGATGTTGGGAATGGAACGAAGCAGCGAAATGTCAAAAATCCCCTGATGTGTCTCCCCGTCACTTGGAACCGCTCCGGCACGATCGAGGGCAATTATGCAGTGCCTGTTCTGCAAGGCAATGTCTTCTATGATCTGGTCCACGGAACGCTGTATGAAAGTGGAATAGATCGCCACCACAGGAACAAGGCCACCGGCACATAGACCACCGGCAAAGGTAACCGCATGTTCCTCGGCAATTCCGACATCAAAGAACCGTTCCGGATGCTTCCTTGAAAAAGCATCAAGTCCCGTACCTTTGGACATGGCGGCTGTTATGGCAGCAATCTTTTTATTCCGGCCACCAAGTTCAACCATCTTGTTTGAGAAATTCTCGGTAAAACTAAGGTTGTCGAATTTTTCCACAAGACCTTCGCTTGTATTGAAAGGACCAACTCCGTGAAAAGCCGACGGATTGTTTTCCGCAGGAGAATATCCCTTTCCCTTCTTTGTCACCACATGTATCACAACAGGACGGGGAATGCGCTTTGCCTTCTCAAAAACCTTGACCATAGCCTCGATATCATGTCCATCCAGGGGGCCTACGTATTCAAAGCCCAGGTCCACAAAGAGGTTGTTTGTAAGGAAAAGGCCCTTGATTCCCCTCTTGAACCTGAACACCAGTTTCCCAATCCTCGTGTTGAAATAGGGAATCCTGTCGATGATTCGGTCCACAGTATGCCTGAAACCATGGTATGTGCTTGTAAACGTAAGTCTTGAAAGGTAGCGTGAAAAACTGCCCACATTCTTGTCGATGGACATCTGGTTGTCATTGACGACAACAATAAGGTTTTCCGCAAGCTGTCCGGCGTGGCTCAATCCCTCAAAGGCCATTCCGCCTGTAAGGGCACCGTCTCCTATGACGGCTATGACCTTGTCCCTGCGCCCCTGAATTTTCCAGGAAGCAAGAAGGCCCAAGGCAGAGGAAATGGATGAAGATGCATGCCCGGCGTCAAAATAGTCATGGGCACTTTCGCGGATTTTGGTAAAGCCTGAAATACCATCCTTTAGACGAACGGTAGGGAATTCCCCACATCTGCCTGTAAGAATCTTATGGGGATAGCACTGATGGCTTACATCCCACACAATGGCATCTTCCGGGCTGTTGAATACCTTGTGCAAGGCTATGGTAAGCTCAACGACACCAAGGTTGCTTGCAAGATGCCCTCCGTTGTTGCCGACTACTTCTATGATTTTTGAACGGATTTCCGAGGCAAGAGATTTGAGAGATTTTTTTGACAATGATTTTATATCTTCCGGTGAATGAATGCTGTGCAAAATCACTTCATGAACTCCCTGATTTTTAAATGATCATCCGGCATACATACTCAAAAAAACCGGAAAAGGTAAAAAAAAGACCGCAGTCAATATAAACAACCGCGGTCTTCATCAAAAAAGGCCCTTCGCATTAAGCAACAGTGCAATTTCTCACAAAGTCACTTACTTGCTCTTATGGCGATTTTTTCTAAGCTTCTTCTTACGCTTATGTGTCGCAATCTTTGCGCGCTTTCTTTTCTTACCACAAGGCATGAGTAGAACTCCTTAAATTTAAGTTTTTATATTATCCAAAATTTCACCGAGAGTGTCAACACATATTTACCCTGTAATGCCTCCAACCGGCAGTTTTCACACCACATTTTTCCAGGCGGAACTCTCCCGTCCCCATTGTTTACAATTTCACATATATTTGGTAACTTTCTTTCCATGAAGCAAAACGTTGGCGACTATTCATTCGAGTACAAAAAAAAGCAGCAGAGGATCTACAACAACGCGATAATCCTTTTGGTTTCCGTTTTCCTGTTCCTTACACTTTTCCTCAATTTCATACTTTTTTCCGTCTATACGAATTCATCTTCGATGGAAACGGACATCTCCAGGGACGGAGTATCCTTCGTGTGTCCATTCCTACGCAAGCCGGAACGTGGCCAGGTCGTATACCTTTCCCCCATGGACAGTGAAAAGATTCCGTTCTACAAGAGTGCGGTCAATTCCGTCGTCAGTTTCTTCACACTCCAGAAGTACAGGCCTTTCGGCAGCAGTTCGCGCATGACAGGAAAGAACTCCATCCGCCGTGTGGTTGCCCTTCCTGGTGACAGCTACTACATGAAGGATTATGTGCTCTACGTTAAGCCAGCCGGAGAAAGCTATTACCTTACGGAATTCGAGCTTGCCTCAAAGCCATACAACATAAGGATCTATTCCGTTCCTGTAGAATGGGACGAGATGGGTTGTTCCGGTTTCATGAGCGAAAAAAAGCTTGAGCCGGGTGAATATTTTGTTCTTGCCGACAACCGCATCGAAGGTCTTGATTCCAGGGTTTACGGGGCGGTCAAATCAGAAAGAATCAGGGGACGTGTCCTTTTCCAGATCTTCCCCTTCAACAAAATGAAAATCTTCTAGCAGATGAACTGTGCCCTTTACATCCACATTCCCTTTTGCGTGCAGAAATGCGACTACTGCGATTTTTTTTCCTGCGCCGGCAATGGGACTGTCAGCGACGAATACGTTGACGCCCTTGTGAATGAAGAACTCCATTACGCCACAGCCCTCGGAATAGACTGCTGGAAGACCATCTATATTGGAGGCGGAACTCCAAGCCTTCTTTCGCCTTCCCAGATCAGCCGTTTTTTTTCATCCATTTCAAAAAGAATATCTCCTTCCATGACTGAGGAAATCACCATGGAAATGAATCCAGAGACCGTCACCCCAGACAAATTGAAGGCGGCCTATGACAGCGGAGTCACAAGGCTTTCCCTTGGAATACAGAGTTTCAACGACAGCGCCTTGAATGCCATAAACAGGCATTGCAGCTCCCATAGGGCTGAAAGCTGCCTGGAACTTGTAAAGAAGCACTGGAAAGGCCAGCTGAACCTTGACGCCATTGCGGGGCTCCCCATGCAGGATGACCGGCAGTTCATGGAATCCCTAAAAAAAATCGCATCCTACGATCCGGACCACATTTCCCTGTATACCCTCACCGTTGAGGAAGGAACACCCCTTTATGACAGAATAGAAAAAGGCCAGGTTGACTTTGATTTTGACAGGGCCGATTCCCAATGGCTTGAGGGAAGGGATTTTCTTGAATCAATGGGCTACAGGCAGTACGAGGTATCCAATTTCGCAAAGAAAGGAAAAGAAAGCCGACACAACATGACCTACTGGAGGCAGCAGGATTATGCTGGAATCGGAGCCGCAGCTTCGGGAACCATCTACGGCGGCAAGAAATTCCGGTGGACCAACACCCGGAACATAAAGGACTATGTCGCCTACTGGAACCTGGGGAAAGACTCGGGCGCACCTGGAGTTCCCTTTGAAAAAGAAATTCTTACCGACGACATACTTGAATTTGAATTCCTCATGATGGGACTTCGCACCCTTGAGGGAATAAATTCCGCCGTGTATCGTGAAAAATACTCCAGCATCGATCCCTGGAACGGAGATCTTGGAATGCGCCTTGGAACGGAAAAAGGTCCATGGAAAAATTTCACGGATCTGGGCATGACACGGGAGACCTGCAAAAAAGACGGTTCCACAACCTATGCCCTGAACCAGAAAGGAATACTGTTTCTCAACAGGCTGCTCACGGAACTCATCTGATCAGTATATTGACGGAGCCACACAAAAACACCATCCCACCCACGGAACATTTGAACATTTTCCGGAATTACGGTATATTTTATAAGTTATGGAAGAAACTGGAAAAGTCATCGCAACAAACAGAAAGGCTCGATTCAACTACACCGTGACGGACACCTATGAATGTGGAATTGTCCTTGAGGGCACCGAGGTAAAATCCGTAAAGTCGGGAAACATTTCATTCACCGACAGTTTTGCCCTCCTGGAAAAAGGCGAGGTCTGGCTCCAGAATTTCCACATTTCGGAATATTCCTATTCTTCAGTTTTCAACCACGATCCTGACAGAAAGAAAAAACTTCTGCTTCATCGTGAGGAAATAAAAAGGCTCCAGAGAAAGGTTGACGAAAAGGGATTTACTCTTGTTCCCCTTGACTTCTACCTGAAGAATGGACTTGTAAAGGTCAGGCTTGGTCTTTGCAAAGGCAAGAAGGAATTTGACAAACGTGCCGACATCAAGGACAGGGACGTCAAGCGGGAGATTGCCCGCGAGTTCAGGAACAGGCAGGACGGCTAGAGGTTTTATTTGAACAGGAAATTTGCTGCTGCAATTATTTCTATTCTCATGTCACTGGCATTTTCATTTGCCGAGACCGTGGATTTTTATGCCACAGTTTCATCGTCGGCAGATGACAACATGATCAAAATGACCACAGACCTTCTTTTCACCCAGTTCCAGTCCATGGACGGTTATTCCGTTGTCGACAAAAGGTCGGAATCCTTTACATCTCCAGCCGGAACAAAGAACATCGCCTTCTATGCCGAAGTCCAGGAGGATACGGACGGAAAATGGATCTGTACCCTCAACGCCTTCAGAAACGAACGCAATTTCAGTTTTACAAAAAAATACGATACCTACTATAAGATTCTTCTGGACTCCAAGGCATCCCTTGAAAACCTGATGCTCAACCTTTCCGGAAACATCACCATGCCGGAACAGCCAGAAACGGAGACGGCAGCAGAAGCCAGGGACGAAGAGGAAGAAAAGAAAGTGGCCGACCGTTCAAAAAACCAGGCCATGGACTTGCTTGCCGGCACCTGGTCAGGAGAGGAACTTATTGAAAAAATCCTTATTCTCAGGGGCGGAAGAGGCTTCATCGTCTTCAAGAACGGAGCCAGCATGAACATTTCGGTCTCCATAGAAGGCGAATCAGTTACGGTAAAACAGTACGGAAAATCAAACGCATCCTTCTTCCCGGAACTTCCTCGTCAGGAAGCACTTAAGATTGCCGCCACGGCCAGCCCCATCGAATGGAACCTGAAGCTTGCAGGCAACACACTGGCCGGAACAAAAAAAACTCTCGTAGCTGACAAGAAGTCCTCTACGGGAGTTTCAGAAGGCGTAGTAAACGTTTCATGGGTCAAGCAACGGTAACGCTGCCCTTTCTCAATACCTTGCAGCCATCTTCCTCAATGAGGACAAGAGTTGAAGGCAAGGCCCCCTTTTTATCTCCGTCATCTACAAGAATATCAGCCTCATCTTCAAATTCAGCCCTTATTCCGTCAAAAGTCTCAATGACAGGACATCCGCTTCTGTTTACGCTTGTGCTGTAGACCGGAGCCCCGCATCTTTCAATGATTTTCCTGAGCCACAAGTCTCCCGGGCACCTGAACGCCACAGTCTCACATTTTTCAGCGAGGGGACTGTCCCCTTTGATCGGAACGATGACAGTAAGTGCTCCAGGCCACAGGGAAAGAATCTTTTCCGGAATCCTGCAGTCAGTGTATTTTTTTATGTCTTCTGGATTTGCGATGAGCTGGATCAAAGGCTTGTTTTCTTCACGTCCCTTGATCTTTCTAATACGGTCGTCAGTTTTTAACAGTTTATTATTTTTTAAATCTACAATACCGCTGAATCCATATACGGTATCCGTCGGTAGGACAGCAACTCCCCCGGCCCTAAGGATTCCGGCTATTTTTTCTATATTTTCATCAGACTTGCTGCATATCATAAACTTGAATTCCGCCTATGGTTTTCTTATGGCTGAAAAAAGAAGGAAGATGGAGGTATCCGTTCTGGAGGTCAAAGAGTACAAGAACAAGATAAACGAGAACCGTGATTACCAGGGCACAGAATTTACAGATCCATTCAGGAATGTAGCTAACCTCATGGTGGCGGGCAACTGTTCCCGGGTCAAAAATATGGACTTCCCTTGCGGCAAGACCGCTCATTTTGACAAGTTTTTCACTTTCAGAAACATAGCCAAGTTTCTTTGCATAGGAAGCAATGACATCGAGATCCTTTTCAAGAGCTATTTTTTCAAGAGACAATTCACCGTTAGTTTTTTCAATTCCGGCAGTATGGGCACTCAGTGACTGCTTCTGTTCCTGAAGCTGTGCGCATGCCCACATTCCGTCCCGACCGCCTGTAATGGCAATCAAAGTGTAGAAAGCTATGTCAATCCCATACCAGCAGGACTAGTACTTACAGGTATTGTAGTATCTGTTTCTGTATCTGCACTTATGCTATCACTTACAATAAGACTTTACAGAAGATACCATACATTAAATCTTGATGAAATATCTACTATGATTAAGAAGGGAGGACAGTAATGGCTTTT
>CALELJ010000259.1 GCA_937902445.1 uncultured Treponema sp.
GTTCTCTCTTGCAATGCATATTGATACAGATGAATCAAACGCAGCCGCTTGCGGTCGTGATGTAACAGGTTCTCTTATTAATCTTTAATCTGAGTGCTGTTTGTAATGAGAAGATATTCCTTTGGTCCGTTGAATATTTTCTCGTATCTTGCCGCACGGCTGATGGCATTGAATGCCTGTCCCGACGGAAATGAGAAAGAAAATTTTACCTTGTCCAGGGCCTTTGGCTTAAGATTTGCCTTGTCCATGGCTTCCGGAATTTCAATGTAGAAACCTGAATCGATTACCTTTACGACTTTTACGCTCCAGGGAGAGTTTTTTGTGTCGTAGAAAGTAATTGTCTGGTCCTGTTTGATTCCGCGAGTTGAAGATACTACAAGTTTCCTGTTATGGGCATTTTCAAGCTTGAATCGAAGTTCAAAAAAGATGCCGATCTTGTCCTCATTGCGGGTCTGTTTTGTCGTCATTCTCACAAACTCTTCGCGGAAAAGGGCATTTAAATCACTTACGGAACGGTAAAGATAGCGTATGTTTTTTGCCTTGTAGCGGCGGCAGATGTGCCACAGCCTTATTTTTTCAAGAGAATTCAAATTGGCTTCTTTTGCCACATAATCCACGTCTTTTAATTTTGTTTCCCTGTTCTTCTGTGCCTCAAGCCATTCCTTTGTATGTGTCTTTGCAATGGCCTTATAGATGACGAATGCGGCCAAAGCAGCGACTGCAAGGGTAATGATTACAGCAGCACTGAAAACATAGAGAAAACTGAACTGTCTTGCATCAACATAGGACATTTGATTCTCCGTAAAAATTCAAGTTCCTGGCTTTTGTTACTTGCCAAGTATTTTTCCCAGGGACTGTGAAATTGCCTCAAGACGTGGTGCGATTTCGTATTCACAAAGGTCACCGGAAGTAACTGTATCTTTCGATTCGAGGGACTGCTCGAAGTCTGCGACGATCGGTGCAAATTCCTCAAAGAAATCCGTTATGTTTTTATCATTGATGATTATTGATTCGTAAAGTTCAGGGAACAGGGCACATAAGGTCGCCGTATGGCAGAACTCATCGATTGCATCTGCAAGAACGGCGATCAGTGTATTTGCTTCCTTGTCTTTTCCGCTCTGGAGTGCAACCGGAACTTCTGACATTTTTTCAGATAGTTCCGCAAATCTGTTTTTTGAGATTTCAAGGCTGTCAAGAAGGTTTGCCTTTGCAAGAACCTTAAGCTCAATCTTTGTGTCGTCCTTGATTTCCTGGGAAATGGCGCTGTCGAATTCTTCAGCAGGAATTGAATTGCCGTTTATCTTGATTCCGATTGTAGTGGCGTCATTTTTTGATGCCTCTTCTTCAAAGGATCTGAGTACGTCACCGATTGTTTTTTCGTTTTCAAGTGTAATGTCAATTTTTTCTTCGTTTACGTAGAATTCCATCTGTCGTCTCCCAACATAATCTATCACTTCATTATCGGAAGAAAAACGATGCAATTAAGCAAAAAATGAGGAGGAGTTTAAAAGTACATCCGCAGGCAGGGCAGTCTGATTATTTGCGCTGGTTCTGGTTTGCAAAATTCTGAAGGGAGTTCTGCTGGCTTTCAAGATTGCCAAGGGAACCTTCCATCTGTGAATACTTGCGTTTAAGCTCGGCTTCCTTTCTGTCAAGCTGAGTCTGAAGCCTTGTAATCTTTGAGTTTGATGACTTAATCTGTGTCTCAAGGGAATTGGTTTTTGCTGAAATTATTCCGCCTGACTGAACCCATGATGTAAGCTGCTTGTCCAGCCTGTATCCTATTCCGTTGTCCACAATCAAATCTCCGTCGCTGTCATATCCAAAGAGGTTCTTTATCTGGTCAAGGTTTTCGGCAAGGGCTGCATCAAGTTTCTTTTCATCGACTTCAAGGTAGCCTCTCATCTGTGAAGGACGATATCCGCCACCTGCGTTGCCGCTGGCATTTGTCGAGACTCCAAGCTGGGCAAGAAGGGTTACCGTTGAATTTGCGTCATACTTGTATGTGGAAGAAATGATCTGCTGCATAGCTGACTTTCCGCTTGTAAGTATCATTTCCCCCTGGAACATTCCAAGGCGTTCTTTCATTTTGTCCTGCTCGTCATCGGAAAGGTAATCAAGCTCGCTTATGAGTTCCGGCTTGTTCTGGGAGAGAATGTTCATTTCCGCTACGGTCTGGTTGTATTTGCCTACGAATGTGATGATTGCGTCCTTTGCGGATTCCGTGTCCGGACTGATCTTTATTGTGGCAGGCTTTTCCGTTTTGTCGTGGATGTGGAGTATCAGATGGGGAACAACATCATCGATGTCGTTTGACGAACGTGTCATCGTTATTCCCTCGTATTTGATCGTTGCATCCTGAGCCGTTGAAATCGCATGCTTTGCCTTGAAGCCTGTGGATTTTTCCTCTCTGTACATGTTGGGCTGGGTCATGGTTATTTCTTTGCCCGTGTTTGAATTCCTTACGACCAGAGATTTTGCGTCCTTGTACTCTTTAAGCGGAATGCTGACAGCCGTAGTTTTGTCCTTGAGTGTCTTAAGGTACTTCTGCGGAACCGGATGTTCCTTTCCATTGGAATCCTTTATGTAGAAAAGCTTGTCGTTTGAAATCTTTACCGGTGAAGGCGGAACCTCTGCGGCTGTAATTTCCTTTTCGGTTTCCTGAACTGGGGGGAGTGTGGATTCGCTTGGGTTGTTGAA
>CALELJ010000260.1 GCA_937902445.1 uncultured Treponema sp.
GAAACCATTGAAACTCATTTGCCCGGATACAGAAATGAAACTGTGTCTGTAAGTTCAGATTCACCTGAAGTGGAAATCAGATTGTCCCTTGCTGACGTAATTGAAGGAAAAGAACTTGTTGTCAGCAGGACTGTACCGGAAACTGCAAGTGAAAAAGTAGGTGTTTCCACAGTCATGACAAAAGAAAAAATGCATTCCACTGCCAGCATGGGAATTATCGAAGACTGCATGGCTTCTGTAAGAACTTTGCCTGGTGTTTCCTACAGCGGAGCGTGGGGCAGCGAGCCGTCAATAAGAGGAGGTTCTCCAAGAGAACTGGCAGTTACCCTTGATGGCATGTATACGATTTTTCCATGGCACTGGGGTGGAGGAAATTCAATCCTCAATCCTTCAATGATTGAGACAGTGAAACTTTCCAACGGAGTTTTTTCAGCCCGCTATGGAAAGGCTTCTTCCGGACTTCTTGAAGCAACAACATTGAAACCTGATTTTGAAAAGGCACATCTCAACGCATCGATTTCCACAATGAGCGCCGATGTGTTTGCCCAGGTTCCTTTTGGAAAAAATGTCGGCGGAATGCTTGTTGGTACCCACATGACATATCTTGATCCGCTGTTCGCAATGTACAAGGCTGGCGGAAGTGATTCCCTGGATATGATCAAGCGTCCTCCATATATCCGTGATTTCTTCCTGAAGACAAATTTCAAGCCTACTCCTGTACTGGATATTTCCCTCATGGGCTTTTTTGGAAGCGATGGACTTTCCATGGATGAATCTGAGACAAAGGATGATTTCACGAGAAACATACTGATGGATTATGACATCTATCAGGGACTTGCGGGACTCAACGTAAAATATCTTCCGACAGACAAAGTTCAGTTTCACGGACTTCTTTCCTACAACAGGATGTATGAAGACTTGAAGCAGAGCATTAAGGAAAGCGGAACTGTAAAATATACAGATGAATTTGCGGACAAGTATTCAGGCCTGAGCGGAGTATCAGCAGGCAGTTCCTATTACCTTTCTGAGATAAGAAGTGATTATGCGGAAAAGATCACATCACATCTTGTAAATGGAAAACTTGAATCAGAAATTGAAGTCAACGATAAGAATCATCTCTGCTTTGGCGTAGAAGAAATAATCTCAACCAGCGACACAAAAGAAAACATCAGCATGTGGAGGGACCTCGATGCTGGAGGCAGCTGGCTTTTTGGGAAAAGTGACTGGAACAGCGAAATAGAGCAGAACTGGATGTACAACACGGCAGCCTATGCGGCATGGAATTACGGAAGCGAAAACGATCTTGTGAATTCCGAAATTGGCATCAGAGGTGAATTTCTGACCTTGAAGAACAACAAACAGAACTACACCTTGAATATGATGCCGCAGATTTCCCCAAGAGCTTCGGTGACTTTCACACCATGGCGCGACATGGGCAATGTCAGAAAAATTTCACTTACAACCGGAACCGGCCTCTTTGTTTCCGCACCGCGCGAGACAATGCTCATCTCCAAGGAATGTGGCATCGGCAATTATGATCTAAAACCTAATTCCGCCTTGCTTGCCCTCATCGGTGGAAATGTGGAACTTGAGAATGACTGGAAGTTCAAGCTTGAGACATATTACAAGCACTATCTTTCAAGGATGTACATGTATACGATTTCTGATGCTTCAGACGGATATTCTACTGAAACAATGAATGTAAAATCCAATGGGCAGGGAAACGTATTTGGTATCGATGCACTGGTTGAAAAAAATGTGGGCAAGGTCTGGGACGGATACCTTTCGTATTCCTTTGTCTACACACGGTACAGGAATCCTGCAGGAATTCGTGACGATCAGAAAGTGGACATGAATGATGATGTCATGGATGAATGGTTCTATCCTGACTTCCATCGCTTCAACACAGTCAATCTTGTAAGCAACTGGCATTTTGGACAGGGCTGGACCCTTACAGTGAAGGGAACCCTTGCTACGGGAACACCAAAGAAAAAGGCCGGAGACCTTACCTGTTATGCCGCAACTATGGAAGACGGAACTGTAGTCCAGCGTTATACAAGAAGTTCGTTCTACAGCGATACATTGAGAAACCAGATTTCATGTCCTGTGGATGTCCGTGTCTCAAAGCAGTGGACCTCCAATGGCGGCAAGGCAAACTGGGAATTCTACTTTGCCGTGCAGGACATCTTCGTGAACCTTTATTCTCCAAAGGGAGACAAGTCTTTCAACAGCTACACAGGAGAAATGAGCGATGTTGAGGAATCCGTTGACTTCAATATTGGCGTGCCTCTTCCATCTCTCGGCATAAAGGTAAAATTCTAAAAAAAAATTGAAATCCTGGTGACACTTCCGGAGTCCGGAGGTGTCTTATTTAGTATAAGAGTACTTAAGGAGAAATAAAATGGAAAACGGTTTCAGTCTTATTGAATTGTTCAATCTTGGAGGTCCATTCATGTGGATTCTCCTGGCATTTTCTGTTGTTACGGTGGCAATCATCATCGAACGCACAATCTATATTTCCTGGCATGACCGCAAGGTAATACCTCTTGGAAATGAAATCATGGATCTTTTGAATGAAGGCAAAAAAGAAGATGCGGAAAAACTTTTGTCATCATATTCACACAAGCAGACAGCAGCCTCGATTTTTCTTGTTCTTTTGAAAAACGCAAAGTTTGGTGAAATGCGAATGGAACGCGCCGCAGAAAGCGAAGCCCAGGAAAGGCTCAGAAGAATGGAAAACGGATTCAACTATCTTACGGCCCTTGCATCCCTTGCACCTTTGACAGGATTCCTTGGAACGGTATCGGGAATGATCGGTGCTTTCAGACAGATCGCAAATGCAACAGATGTAAATGCACAGCTTGTTGCAGGAGGCATCTACGAGGCCCTCATCACTACGGTCTTTGGTCTTATCATCGCGATCATCGCATCCATTGCCTACAACCTTTTGATCCAGAAGGTGGACACTTTTGCCGCTGAAACATCAAAAGCCATAAATGACCTTGTTCCAAAATTGATATAGGAATGAAAAATGATAAAAAGGTTTTCAAGGCATAAGATTGATGACGCAGGAAGTTCCGGCTCATTGAATGACCTTTCATTCCTGCTGATCATATTCTTCATCGTAATTGCAGGCTTCAACGTGAACAAAGGTTTCCTTCTGAACCTGCCGTCGAAAGAAAAGCCCATTGTCGTAAACACCCAGGACATCCTGAAGTGTTCCATTTCCGGGGAAGGGAAACTGTCGCTTGATGGTTCTGAAATCGGACTTGGGGAACTTTCGGAAAAGGTTTCTGAAAAACTTATTTCGTGGCCAAATATGACATTTCTTTTGACCATTGATCCGGAAGCATCCTATCAAAATGTGGTCGATGTGATTTCCGTAATAAGAAAACTGAAAGTTGAAAATTTTTCTTTCAGGATGAACAGGAGCAGTTGAAATGCTAGATTTTAAAACCAAAAGAAGAAATCCGTCGATTGCAACTTCTTCAATGTCGGACATAGGTTTCCTTCTTCTGATTTTCATAATGCTGATATCTCTCATGAACCAGCGCTATGAAGAAAAGATAAATTATTCAGAAAGCACCACGCTGGAAAGAACGCAGGCGGACAGCAATTTCGAAATCTGGATTCAGAACAACGGAACAGTTTCAGCCGACGGAAAAATACTGAATGAAAGAACTCTGGAAGCAGCAGTAATAAACGCCGTTACGGAAAATCCGGGTGTAAGAATCCACATAATTGCCGACAGGGACACTCCCTATAAATACGTGAACGATGCCGTAATGGTCCTTCAGACACTGCAGCACCGGGTAGTCAGTTTCGTGGTAAAGGAAAAATAAAGATGAATGTAGAAAGAATTTCAAAATATTCAAGGTTTGCACGACCGGCACTTTTCATTCTTGTCTTTTTTATTCATGGGGCAATCATCTATATGTTCAGTTTCAAATCCGGGGAAGCTCCTGTGGAGACAGTTGATTTCAGGGAAGCGGAAGTCTTCAAGCTTGTGGACATCCAGGAATTTGTTCCGCCGCCGCCGGAAGTCAAGGAAGTTGTGACAGTATCACATCAGCCAAAGGCTTCTGAAACCATCGTGGAAACCCAGGAAGAAGTCCGCGAAGAAAAGGAAGAGATCCTTTATCTTCCACAGCACAAGATTTCTTCCGTACCTGTAATTCCTTCACGTGAAATTCTTTCAAGGATCGAATATCCGCCGATGGCTTTGAAGCAGGGAATAGAAGCTGTCGTCTACCTTGAGCTGTTCATCGACAACAAGGGAACAATAAGAAACATAAAGGTCCTGAAGGATCCGGGTCACGGATTTGCACAGGCTGCCGTAAACGCCTTCTCGGGGATCACATGTATTCCGGCTGTTGCAAACGGAAAAGCCTGCGCCGTAAAATTCCGCTATCCTGTAAAATTCACTTTGACTTAAGACGGAATGTAGAAAGTTGCCTTTGAGGCTCCCTGCTTTTTAAGCTTTCCCTTTTCGCAAAGATCGTGGAGTGTCCGTTCAACGGTAATTTCGCTTATGTCGGGAAAGTATTCCAGTATTTCCTTTTTTGTGATTCTGCCCCCGGAACTCCAGATGTGGTCTTCTATCATCTGGGGTTTTGTCTTTTCATTGAACTTCAGATGTTCCATGCGTTTCTCAAATGCCTCATATGATTCTATCAGAACGGAAAGAAACCAGTTTATGAAAGGTTCGTAACTGCAGTCGTTCTCGTGCCAGAGTGTGGAGGAATCAAGGAAGGCCTCATTGAATTCTTCCTGATGCTTTTCCATTATCTGCTCAAGGCTTATGTAGTTTCCAAGTGCAAAGCCATGTTTGCAGCAGCAAAGGACCGCAAGAAGACGGCTCATCCGGTATGTACCGTCGCTGAAAGGATGGATGCATAGAAAATCAAGAAGCATCATTGGAATGACTAAGAGCGGTTCAGTGCCTTTTCTTTCAAAGGCGGAATCATAACTGTCAAAAAGATCGTCCATAGCCCTTTCCGTGTCGATGGATTTTACGAAGCGGAAGGCTCCTCTGGGACTCCTGTCAAAAACCTTGTACTGTCCGCCGTTTTTTGTCCTGCAGAAGGAAAAAAGGTCCCTGTGCAGCTGAAGGATATAGTAGGGCTTGCATGGAATGTAGTCGTGGTTCTGCAGGATGTATGAAAGAACCTTGTGGTAGCCTGCCATTTCCTCTTCGTTCAAATTTCCGGGTTCCCGTTGTCCTTCTATGAGACTTGTGAAACGGGATGCAGCTGTGGTTATTCCGCTCATACGGCTGGAGGATGCTGTGGCCATGCTTTTTGCGGAATCCCTATAGCACTCAAGTTCTTTCCCTCTGGTCTCAATAAAAAGATCCTGACGGCCCTTGTACTGATAGATTTTTGTCACCTGGGCCATGATTTCCGGCGTAAAATACTGCTTATGGTCTTCATAAAGATTGAATCTGTGCATTTTGTTAAAAACTGCCTTTTATTGCATCATTTTAATAATAATGAAGCAATAATACAATAATTATTTACAAACGGAACTGATAATTGCTGACAGTTCAGGCTTTTTTCTATATTATTTTGCCTGTCGCCCTCTATAAGGCGTTTTTTTGGAGGAAATTTAAATGAAAGATATTTCAAAATTGCTCGATTTCAGACCAAGCATCAAGGTTGTGGATGCAACATTGCGTGACGGTGGTCTTGTAAATGACTTCTACTTCACAGAAGAATTCGTAAAGGATCTTTATGAGACAAACGTAAAAGCCGGCGTAGACTATATGGAATTCGGCTACAAGGCAGACAAGGAACAGTTTGACGTAAGCAAGTTTGGTCCATGGAAGTTCTGTAACGACGATGACATCCGCAAGGTAGTCGGAGACAATGATACAAACCTTAAGCTTGCCGTAATGGCAGACGTTGGCCGCTGCAACTACAAGCAGGACATCCGCCCAAAGAGCGACAGCCCTGTAGATCTTATCCGTGTCGCAACATACATCAAGACAATTCCTGCAGCCATCGACATGATCGAAGATGCAAAGAACAAGGGATATGAAGTAAGCTGCAACATCATGGCAATTTCTACAAGCCAGGAATCGGACATCAAGGCAGCCCTTGACCTTCTTGGAAAATCACCTGTTGATGTTATCTACATCGTAGACAGCTACGGTTCAATCTATCCTGAAGAAATGGCCCGCGTTGCAGACATCTATACTGCAGCCGGAAAGAAATACAACAAGAAGATCGGTATCCACGCTCACAACAACATGCAGCTTGCATTCGCAAACACAATCGAATGCTGTGGTGACGGCGTAGACTACCTTGACGCTACATACGGAGAAATGGGACGCGGTGCAGGCAACTGCGCAATGGAACTTCTTCTTGGTTTCCTCAAGAATCCAAAGTACAGCACATTCCCTGTATACCAGTTCCTTGAAAAGCACATCAACAAGCTCCGTGCAGACGGCGTAAGATGGGGTTACGAGCATCCATACCTTCTTACAGGTCAGCTTAACCAGCACCCACGCACAGCCATCGCATATACAAAGGAAAACCGCAAGGATCTCGTAGAATTCTACAAGGAAATCAGCGGTCAGGACTAATAGTTTCCGTGAAACCCTAAATAAGAAAAGCCATGCACTTTGTCGTGTATGGCTTTTTTCTTTGAAAGATGAAACTTGAAAATTGCGGAATAGTAGATTCGAACTACTGACCCCCACGATGTCAACGTGATGCTCTAACCAACTGAGCTAACCCCGCATTTAATTACAGTTCAAACTTTACCGGATAATCAGAATGAGGTCAATGGCTGTACTAAAAATACATATAGTATGTTTTTGGTTCCATTGTTCTATAATGAAACATCAGAGGAAAACAAGGTTGCAATATGAACGCTTCTACATCGTCAAGTTTCAGCACTCTTTATGAGATAACGGAAAAGCTCCGCAGTGAAAATGGCTGTCCCTGGGACAAAAAGCAGACGCCGTCGACTCTGCGTGAGACTTTTATAGAAGAAACTTTTGAAGTGATTGATGCCATCACCGAAGGCGATCCCATGCACGTAAAAGAAGAACTTGGTGATGCCTTTTTTAACCTGATTCTCATTTCCTATTGCTATGAGCAGTCCGGGGATTTTACCATCGCCCAGATTCTTGATGAGATCAGTGAAAAACTTGTACGCCGTCATCCCCATGTTTTTGGTGACGCTCAGGCAGACACGGCTGCAAAGGTCGTGAAGCAGTGGGATAAGATCAAGGAAGAAGTGGAAGGCCGCAGGGGTGAATCCGTGCTGGATACGGTACCCAAGGGATTCCCGCCGATGCTGAAGGCTTACAAGATACTCAAAAAGGCTGCAAAGGCAGGTTTTGACTGGCGTTCCGTTGAGATGGCGGAAAGCAAGGTTTTTGAAGAACTGGAAGAAATTGCCATGGCCCGTGGAGAGGAGGATATGGCTCATCTTGAGGAGGAGGCGGGAGATTTTTTGCTTGCTGCGGTAAACTATTGCCGCAAGCTTGGTATTGATCCAAACGTTGCCATGGAAAAGGCATGCAATAAATTCGGTAAAAGGTTCCGTCTTGTGGAAAAAGGCATGAAGGAAAAAGGCCTTGAGATGAAGGAAGATAACGACGGAACAATGCTGAACCTATGGAGCCAGGCAAAAGGAAGCCTCTAAGCCTGATTGGTTGTCAGTTGGGCAATTTTTGTATATATTTTAGTCTTGAGATGAGCAGCTTAGCTCAATTTTTGTTGTTTTTTTATATGGAGAAATGATGAACAGAACAATGAACATTCGCCTTGAAGACGAAAAGAAGGATGAAAAGAAGGCAGAAATGCCAGATCCACTTGCAGAGAAATTCCTTAAGACAAGACAGATTTTAATGAGCGGTGAAGTAAGTGAAGAACTTGCAGACAGAATTTGCCGCCAGCTTCTTATTCTCGAGGCAGACAGCGACAAGCCTATTTATCTTTACATCGACAGCCCTGGTGGTGATGTATATGCAGGATTTGCAATTTTTGACACGATCCGCTTCATCAACGCCCCTGTCTATACAATTGGAATGGGACTTATTGCCAGTGCTGCTGCCCTTATTCTTCTTGCAGCTCCTAAAGAGCGTCGTCTTGGTTTTGCAAATTCAAGCTACCTTATTCACCAGCCATCAAGCGGAATGAAGGGTGTTGCAACAGATATCGAAATTCACGCTGCGGAACTTGCAAAGACACGTGCAAAGATCAACGAGATCATCGCCGAGGAAACAGGAACTGCCCTGGACAAAGTATCTAAGGATACAGACCGTGACTACTGGCTCAATGCACAGGAATCAATTGACTACGGTCTTATCAGCAAGATCATCACAAAGCGTTCGGACCTAAACTAGAAAAGGCAATGACATTCCGGCTTACTGACATTCTTATCGATCAGATTCTCTTCTATATGGAAAACCAGGGTGAGACAGCCCTTGTTTCTGCCAAAGATAGTAAGATTGTGACTGTTGTGGATGATGAGCCGGAACTCGATGACGAAAACTATTACTCGCTGCCGGATTGGACGAGTGCCGACGGCTTTGAGTTGATGGAAAATTTCACTGCGGGGCTTCACAATCCCAGTGCCTACAGGGAACTGAGGAGATGCCTTGCAAACAGAAGGGGGGTGTTCAGGAATTTCAAGGATATTTTAAAATCGTACCCGGAAGTAGAAAAAAAATGGTTTGCATTCAAAGACAAGGTAATGCACCAGAGAATTACTGAATGGTACAACGAACTTTGCGAGTCCTGGGGTTTGGAAACACTTGAAGAGAATCCGGAATATGATGATACGGAATATCTTGTTCAGGATGATTTTGAATTTACCGAATACGATTCTGTTAAGGACAAAGAATGCGTTGATCGTGAAGTCTGTGAATTGGCAAAAGAATACGGCGAAAAGTATTCCGGAGAACTTGGAGAGGCAGTGGCAGACATTTTAAGAAATCAGTCAGTCCGCTGTTCCGGTGAGGACAAATTTGGATATGTATGTTGTTCTCATGATGGGGAGTTCCTTGGATGTGCGCTTGTTTCTGCTTGCCCGTCCTCAGCAAAAAAGACGGTGTCGTTTACTGACTTTTTTGTGATTCAGAATTACCGCGGGCTTGGCATAGGCAAAGAACTTTTGAACAGATGCCTTGCAGATTTGAAGGACCGTGGAATTCAGTGGGTAATTTTATCAAATACAGTCATACCGGAATCATTGGAAACTTTGGTTTTTGAATTTTCATTCAAAAAGACAGATTTCGGTTACGTAAAAAATTTTTTGGAGTAAAAAATGGCATACAACAACAATCGTGAAGGTTTTTCAATCAATGAAGAACAGGTGGCAGCTTTTTTGGCAGATGCAGTAAAACGCGTGGAATCATCAAGTGATTCAGACATTGAAGCTTTGAAGACACTTAAAAAGCTTTTCAAGAAGAATGTTCCATTCTCACGCAGAAGCTATGTGGCAGCATTGCTCATCAAGAATGCGACAGCAGGTTTCAGAGGCAACCGCTTTAACCGCGAAAACAAGAACGATCGTTTTTCTTCAAAGCGTGAAGAACGTTTCAACCGCAATGAGACACGTTCAGCAGAAAGAAAACCGGCAGAAGAGCATACAGAAAAGGCACCTCGCGTGACAATTGATCCAGCCGCAGCAGGAACAATTTTCATCGGTGTAGGTAGAAGCCGTGGCGTATTCCCACGTGACCTCGTTGGTCTTCTTGTAAGCGTTGCAGGTTTTGACCGCTCAAGAATCGGTGAAATCCGTGTTCTTTCAAACTATTCTTTCATCCAGCTTTTCGCAGAAGATTGCGACAAGGCAATCGCCGCCCTCAATGGTTATGACTATCGCGGAAGAAAACTTTCAGTAAGCTATAGCCGCAAGAAGGAAGAGGGAGAAACATCTGAAGCACAGGATGAAGTAATTCCTGCAAATGTTTCAAACGAAGGACATGCTGATACATCTGTAAACACAGAAGCAGCAAAGCTTGCAGCAGAACAGTCGGCTTTCGCAGCTTCTATGGACAAGGCTCCTGTTGAAGAACCAGTTGCAGAAACTCCTGCTTCAGAAGAACCAAAGGCCGCTTCGGCACCAGTTGAGGAAAAGACATACTTTGAAACAACAGATGACGGACAGGTTAAGTCACACTTTGTAAACAACTAAAAGAAATCTAAATGCAATCGCAGAGAACCGCGCCAAGCCTGTTCCGGTGAAACTTCGTTTCAAGTTGCAGTTTGTCGCGAAACCTCTGCATTTGCAAAATGATTTTAACAGTCATGGGAAATAGGCAGCGGTAAAAGCTGCCATTTTTTTTGGAGCGATACTATGAAAATCGACTGCATTCAGACAGGGCCTTTTGGCGTAAATACCTACATTGTTGAAATTGAGGACAACAAATGTTTCATTGTTGATCCTGCGGCCTGCAGGTTTACCCGCGACACGGAAAAATTTTCCGCTTACCTTGATTCATCAGGGCTTGAACCGGTTGCCATTGTCTTGACCCACGGACATTTTGACCATGTCTCCGGACTCAAGTTTCTCCGGGAAAAATACCCTGAAATCGAAATCTATATTCACAATGATGATGCCCCGATGATCGGTCATGATTCTGAAAAAATGCAGGGGCCTGGTCTTGAGAGCATGGGATTTGATGTTTTTGTTGAGGATATGGAAATCAACAAGGTGAGTGCTGATAATGTGCAGGAATATTCGAAGGAATATTTTGGAGATATTGTAAACTATACAAATATTTTTGATGATTATGAATTAGATAAAGAATCAAGAAGGGCTTATTTTTCGCAATATGCAAGTGCAGTATTAGCCACGAAGGGAACGATAATATTCAAGGAAAGATTCGATTTCCTCAAGAACTTGTGTTTACCATATTACCTCTGGGTGAAATTCTATAGATTATTGAAAAGAATATTTGGGTATAGAAGAACTTCCATTCGGTAGAGGCTGATTGCGTATTTTTCGTGATAAATGTGCGTGCTATGTTGGTTTTTCAGACATTATTTATATACGCTTTATTTATTTCCGTATTGTATTTATACG
>CALELJ010000261.1 GCA_937902445.1 uncultured Treponema sp.
ATCGCAAGCCAAAGGCACTTTCCGGTGGACAGAGACAGCGTGTTGCAGTAGGACGCGCAATCGTTCGTAACCCTAAAGTATTCTTGTTCGACGAACCACTTTCTAACCTTGATGCTAAGCTCCGCGTTACAATGCGTGGTGAAATCGCAGCTTTGCACCAGAGACTCCAGGCTACAATGATCTACGTTACACACGACCAGATCGAAGCTATGACAATGGGTACAAAGATTGTTGTTATGAAAGACGGTCACGTTCAGCAGATTGGTGAACCACTTTACTTGTACAACCACCCAATCAACAAGTTCGTTGCTGGCTTCATTGGAACACCTCCAATGAACTTCATGACTGTAACAGTTAAGAAGGAAGGCGACAAGGTTGTTGTTGATGAAGGAACATTCACTCTTGTTCCAACAGCAGAACAGCAGAAGTACCTCGCTGAATATGTAGGAAAGGAAGTATACTTCGGTGTACGTCCAGAAGACCTTGCATATGCAGATGCTCCTGCAGCTGAAAACAACATGCAGATGAAGGTTTCTAACAAGGAACCACTTGGTGCAGAAACACACCTCTTCCTTTCATCAAAGAACCAGAGCGTAGTTGCTCGCGTTCTCGCATCATCAAAGGGTGACTTCAAGATTGGAGAAACTGTAAACTTCGTTCCATCTATGGAAAGATGTAAGTTCTTTGTTAAGGACACAGAAGACCTTTCAAAGGAAATCAACATCTGTGAAAAGGACAAGATTTCTTCACCTTGGCTCAAGAACGCTATCACAGGCGAAGTTGGATACAAGGTTCAGATCGGTTCTGAAATCAGAAAGTAATTTATCCATCGGATAATATTTTTTGACACCAAAGGCACCGTCGGTTAATTCCGGCGGTGTTTTTTATTTTCCGTCATTGTAAAGTTGTACTTATTCCAATAGAATGAAGGAATGCTTAAAGTAAACTCTGTTGTAATCTACAAGAACTCCGCTGCCATCATTTCGGCGGTTCAGGAAAATTCAAAATATACGGTTAAATTCCGTAGCACCCCGGCCACGGCTACAAAAAAGGCTGTCTACGGAGAGCAGAATGTACGAGAAAAGGATGTGGTTCTGCTTCACGAGGGGCCATGTTCTTCCCTGGAAAATGTCCTTGCTTTTGCTGAAGAAAAATGTCCCCTTGCGGAAAATCTATACAATCTTGAAGATAAAAATGAAATCGGACTGCAGGTAAAAGAAAGCTATGAGCTGCTTGAGTCTGATGACGAATCAAAGAATGCCTCCTATGGGTTTGCTGAACTCGTGTCACTGTTCAACGACAAGATGACTGCGGACGAGAGTTTTGGAATGTTTTGTGCCCTTAAAAACACGGTATGGTTCAATCAGAACCTGAAGGAACAGATGAACGGCAATCTTGTTTTTACCTTGCGCGGACGTGAGGAAATCGACAGCCTTGTAAAGAAAGCCGATGCAAAAGGAAAGGAGGCGGAACTACGCACAGCTTTCCTTGAACGTCTCAAGTCCAAAAGTCTTTTGCCGGAAGATTCAATATACATGGGAGATGTAGAAGCTCTTGCTCTTGGCAAAACCGACAAAAGCCGCACCATGCACGATGCCGGAATCAAGGAGACCGTTGAAAAAGCCCATAAGCTTTTGCTTGATACTGGAATATGGGAAATAACACGCAATCCATATCCTTTGCGATGGGGACTTTCCATGAAAAGTGCATCTGAATCTCTTGCATCACCTCCGCAGGAAGAGCGCTATGAAGTACCGGGCGTAAGCTATGCCATTGACGCCGAGAATTCCGCAGACCCTGATGATGCCGTTGCTTACGATGGAAAATATTACTGGGTCCACATTGCGGATCCTGCAAGCACGGTAATGCCTGACTCTTCCATTGACAAGTCTGCCCGTGCCCGTGGAGCAACCCTTTATATTCCTGAAGGTGCTGCCAGAATGCTTTGTGAGGATGCTCTTGAAGACTATGCCCTGGGACTGAAGGAAAAAAGCAATGCCCTTTCATTCCGGCTGCTTCTTGATGATGAGGCAAATGTTCTTGAGTGTTCCGTGATGAAAACTGTGGTTGACGTCAAGCGTCTTTCCTACAAGGCTGCTGAAGAGCAGAAGGATTCTCCGGAACTCAAACCGCTTTTTGAGATTGCCCGTAGAAATGTAGACAAGAGAAACAAGGCCGGTGCGGTTCAGATTACTATGCCTGAAGTTCATGTAGTCGTTGATAAGGAAACAAAAAAGGTTTCCATTGTGAAAGATGAGAAATATGAAAGCAATGAGATGATTCGCGAGCTTATGCTTCTGGCAGGCGAGGGAGCTGCAAAATTTGCTTTCCAGAATAATATTCCGTTCCCGTACATAAGCCAGGAAGAGCCTCAGATTCCAGCCGATATTCCTGAAGGTCTTGCGGGGCAGTTCCGTCTCAGGCGCTGCATGCGAAAACGTTCCGTAGGTGTTACTCCCGGAATGCACTGCGGTCTTGGGCTCAACATGTACAGCCAGGTTACAAGCCCTTTGCGCCGCTATGGAGATCTTATTTCACATCAGCAGCTTCGTGCTTTTATCGACGGACGTGAACTGCTTGATAAAGATACCATGCTCATGCGTATTTCAGAAGGCGATGCCGGAGCCATGGCCGCACGTAAATCTGAACGAAACAGCAACCTGCACTGGACTCTTGTATATCTTCTCCAGAATCCGGAATGGGTTGGAGAGGCTGTATGTGTTTCCCTTGCGGAAGGAAAGCTCCCTCAGTTCTGTATTCCGGAACTTGCCCAGGAAACTTTCATGGATGTTCCAGGTGGCGTTGAACTTAACCAGACCGTAAAAATCAAGGTCAGCCGCATCAATCTGCCTGAACTTCAGGTGGAATTTCAGGTAGCGGAAAACTGATCGATGAAAAGAGCCGGTGAATAGATATAGAAAGAAACTATAGGTAGTGATAATTTTTTTCTAATATCTATGGACTGTTTTATTATATAAACTTATAGACGATTCAATCATTGAATCATGGAGTAAAATATGGCAGAAATCGAAACAAAATGTATCCACGCAGGATATGAACCTAAGAACGGCGAATCACGCATGATTCCAATCATCCAGTCAACAACATTCAAGTATGACTCAAGCGAAGACATGGGAAAGCTCTTTGACCTTGAGGCTGAAGGATATTTCTATACAAGACTTGCAAATCCTACAAATGACTATGTTGCAAAGAAAATCTGTGCCCTTGAAGGCGGAACTGCCGCAATGCTTACTTCTTCCGGCCAGGCAGCCAACATGTTTGCCATTTTCAATATTGCAAATGCAGGAGACCATGTCATTGCCTGCTCTGCCATTTACGGCGGAACCTTCAACCTGTTCAACGTTACAATGCGCAAGATGGGAATCGATTTTACCTTCGTCAGCCCTGAGTGCACAGAGGAAGAACTTAACGCTGCATTCAAGCCTAACACAAAGGCTGTATTTGGTGAGACAATCGCAAATCCTTCCCTGGTTATTTTTGACCTTGAGAAGTTTGCAAAGGCAGCCCACAGCCACGGTGTGCCTCTTGTTGTAGACAATACATTTGCAACTCCTGTAAACTGCCGTCCATTCGAGTGGGGGGCTGACATCGTGACACATTCAACTACAAAGTATATGGACGGTCATGACGCAACAGTAGGCGGATGTATCGTAGACAGCGGCAAATTTGACTGGATGGCACACAAGGAAAAATTCCCTGGTCTTTGTACTCCA
>CALELJ010000262.1 GCA_937902445.1 uncultured Treponema sp.
GCAGTCCT
This sequence comes from uncultured Treponema sp., assembly GCA_937902445.1. Taxonomy (GTDB): domain Bacteria; phylum Spirochaetota; class Spirochaetia; order Treponematales; family Treponemataceae; genus Treponema_D. The sequence continues at coordinate 9 of CALELJ010000262.1, forward strand.
GCGCACCTCCTAGGATCCCTGAGCGCAATACTTAGGATCCCTGAGCGTCAGTCGAAGGGCATCGTCGAAGGGTCCGCCATCTAGCAAAGACAATCGCAGGATACTTCGACCATGCTCAGCAATCCTGCGCACCTCCTAGGATCCCTGAGCGCAATACTTAGGATCCCTGAGCACAGTCGAAGGGTCCGCATGTTCCACAATTGCAGGCGTAGTGAAATAATCCACAATTCTTACCAAAATACTGCACTTTTTTTTCTTTCCGCATTTATAAAATATATGACGCACTTGAATAAAAAATCAGGAGAATCATATGGGCCAGTTTTCAAAACCATGGAAAGAATTAACTATCGCCGACAACTTCATCTTCTGTAAGGTAATGCAGAACGAAAGGCTGTGCAGGGGTGTCCTTGAAACACTTCTTGGAATCAAGGTAAGCCGGATCGATTATCTTCAGATGGAAAATCCGATCGAAAACTTCTATGACTCCCGTGGAATCCGGCTTGACGTCTATGTGAAGGATTCCGCCAGAATCTTCAACATCGAGATGCAGACCGGCAACTACGACGACCTGATCCTCAGGGCGCGGTACTACCTGTCCTCGTCGGATGTTGCAACCACAAAACGCCGGACAAAATTTAAGGATATCCGTGAAACCTACATCCTTTTCATATGCAAGGATGATCCTTTCGGAGCGGGAATCCCCCGGTATACAAAAGTTTCAAAATTCCTTGAGACCGATGGAATTCCTTATGATGACAAAAGCCACAATGTATTTTACAATTGTTCAGCATGGGAAAAGGAAGATGATCCCGAAGTTCGTGAAGTCCTGAAATTCATCTATGGACTCAAACCAGATTCCGGTCTTGCCCTTGAAATGGATGAAGCCGCTTCCCTTGCAAAACAGAAATCCGACCTGGAGGATGAATACATGTATTTCAGCGACATATTGGAAGACGAAAAGGAAGAAGCCCGTGCGGAAGGATTGGAGGCCGGCCGCCGGCAGCAGAAAATCGAGTCGGCAAAAAACCTGTTGCGTTCAAACATGATGAAACCAGATCAGATAGCACAGATTCTTGACATGTCGCTGGAAGAAGTGGTCCAGGTGTCAAAGGAACTTGAATCCTAGTTCTGCCCTCATAGGGTCCCTGAGCGTCAGTCGAAGGGTCCGTCAAACCACAAAGCAACCGCAGGATACTTCGACAAGCTCAGCAGTCCTGCGCACCTCCTAGGATCCCTGAGCGTCAGTCGAAGGGTCCGCCTTTTAGCAAAACATGCGCAGGCTACTTCGACTGCGCGGTTGCTGAGTTTATCGAAGTGCAGCAGTCCTGCGTAATCATAACAGAGTACAAAGAAAGCCGCAGGCGGACGCCTGCGGCTTTCTTTGTGCATTAATTTTACCTCACAATTTGTTATGGCAAGGTATTAACTTTTTCAAAACTTATTGTAATCCCACTACTTCCAGTTCCAAAATTACCAAATGCATCATAAGTATATAAATAAAAAGCATTCTTATCAGTCAAATTATACGTTCTGCCACCACCATTCTGTTTTTTGAATGATATATCGTTAAAAGTATAAGTTTTAGACACATCCATAAAATCTTCACTATAAATGTTTCTTGTTACACCACTGACTGAATCATCTCTAACATACCAACTTATCTTGGTCTCGTATCCAACTCCGTTTTGCCTACAAGAGTCTTTTCCCAGTCCCAAGTTTTTTAACTCACTATCACTTAAATAATAGGTATCATTCCATCCACCAAATTTAAAGCTAGGCGTTCCCCCTGTATAGTAAATTTTAAACCTATGTCCATAACCACTACTATATAGTTCTGTATCTAACTGTGTGACCTTTGTTGTACTTATATCGGCCGAAATAATCTTCAGAGCAGGACCGTAAGCATCTACAGGTTTATTAATAACATGATATGAATCATTTCCAAAGCAGTCCTTTCCATGAAGAACAATCTGATTATTAGAAACTGAAATTCCATCACTACCAGTTAATAAGTCATATAAATTTACTTCTACTTCAACATCATTCCTACTAGCTCCAAGTGTCACACGTTTGACCTTTTTAGAGACTATTGTAGATTGATTGCTTCTTGTATAATAAACGACTTCTAGATCATTTTCATCGAATTCTAGATTTCCTGGCAATTTTGCCTTGATCAAAATAGACACATTTTTCGAAGGAAAATAACTCTTTGATGTCACCTCAGTTTTTGTATATTGTGACTCCTCGTTCCCATTTGCCGGAGTATTACCTTTCCATGGGAGCTTCACATATACTTTTGAAATCTCTACTTTCGGTCCATTACATTCATAAACCGAAAATTCTTTTTTCGCAAAATTACCCGAAGGATCAGTCGCAGTAACGGTGTACTTTATTCCCGCAGGAGATCCCTTTAATAAAATATCGTTCTTAGGATTAGTTCCATAAATTGTGCCATCAACAGAAGAACTTATAACATAATTGTCCACTCTGTCACCATCCTTAAATGATAAGCTGACTCCCTGGGAATCACCATTCGCAGAATAGTAATAATTATTCCCCGTTGAATCAGATTTGGCATCAACAAGAATTTCTGGTTTTTCAGGATCCTTCAGGTAATGGAGTTTAAATTTTCGTGAATTTCCAACAATATCATGCAACTTCCATACTGATTCTTCTTCTTTGTCAAAAGGACTGAATTGAACAATAAATTCTGCAAATGATTTACCATTATATTCAAACCACACGAAATGCTGATCTCTCTGAAACTGAGTATAATAGTTATTTCCGTTATGACCCAAAATCTGAGCATATGTAAGCCCTCTGTCCTGTTCTGCAAAAACACTTATATTAGGATTAGCAATCGAGTTAGTGTAGTAATACACATGCCACTCACCATCCTTAAATACAGGTTCCAATGGATCTGCATGTGTAGAAGTATAAACATAAAAATCAGGAGGAGTAGTATCTAGTATGAAGTCCGGTCTGATTTCCTTCTCTGCAAAACCATTGTTAATTTTGACAATCAGTTCATTATCGCCATCTGACCATTGATCCTTGTCAACATCAGCAATGATCTCAACAGATATGTCACCGACAGTATATTCTCTTTTCAAGGGAACAATTCCACTGGTTTTGTCACACTTCTGATTCCATATCACATTGTCATGGGCATCCCTGATTGTGAATTCTGCAACCTTGACTTTATCAATTACAATTCCATCATTTTCCAATCCATACTGATTGTCAGTAACATCAAATGTAAGTTTGATATCTCCATTTGTTAAATTCCCTATATCATAAATTTCTTTAGTATTTCTGTAATCGTAGGGTTTACCACTACTGTAGTTATAGTAGTAATTCTCCAATTTAAATCCTGCAAAATCAGCGTCAACAATTTTCACATTGCTTATATTCATTGCAGAAAGTCCTGATGCATTTTCAACATCAAATTTCATCGACGTTTCATTACCAGCAGGATCAATGCACTTTATCACATAAGTATTACCCTGATTAATGGTCATTAAAGGAGCATTTTCACCATAACCAATTTCCTGCAGGTTTTCTTCATCTGTTCCAAAAAACAATTTTCCACAAAAACCATCTTCCGGTTTTATGAATACATCAGAATCAGTCAGCTTTGAATAAACAATATCATTCTGATTTTGCTTTGCAAAATAAATGAGGCTGACACTTTCTGCTCCTTTTTCAAGGGTAACAACAGGAGATTCAACATCAATATAAATTCCTGCCGAAGTTCTGCAGATGTCACTCATATGTCCAAAATCATCCTCAAGTTTCAACCATGCATACAAAACCGCATCCTGTGCCCCATCAGCAAAATAGCTTTCCGGAATTTCCATCTGAATTGAAGTTTCTCCGGCAGCAATTGCTTTCCATTCAACAACAGGTACAAGTTCTGTATCAGATGAAGACAATGCAATATACCACCTGCACTCCTCGCTCTTGCATGCAGTCCATGGAAGGCCCTGGGTTCCAAAGTCGGCGATCTTTCCGTCGATGCGGAATTTTACCGTCCTGTAGTTGCGTCCAAAGAATCTCTTGCCGTTGACTGCGACACCGCAGTCGTCAGTGAACTTTACCTTTGCCGCATTGGCCTCTACATCCGGGGCTGTCGTGTCCCTTACGACATAATAGTAGGAAGGGTTCGAGGCGTAGTTGCTGTTTCCGTCAAGGGCAGTGACCTCAAACATGTAGATCCCGTCTACGGCCTTTCCGCTTGTGGTCCTGAAGCCTTCGTCGATTTCAAACGTCTTTTCAAAATCCGTGTTTTCCGATTTATATTCAAAGATCGTTTCCTTCTTGAAGTCTGACTCAAGGATTCCGCTCAGGTAGTTCCACTTTGTCTTTCCTTCATCAAACGGAATCAGGTCAGACGCTGCTTTCTCATCATCAGTTCCGGGAAGATATGCACCCTTTGGCACATACACAAGACGCTGGATCACGCTGAACCCCATGAGGCCCGTGTCGCCCGTGGTGCTGTCGTCTGCCTTGATTTTCATTGTAAAGCTTGCGCCTTCATTTACACGGCAATCCGTATCTGCATAGTACACACCGGCTGCGGCACCGCTTCTTGGCTCCCAGTTTCCAAAGACAGTCTGATGGATGTCGTTCGTTCCGTTTTTGAATTCACTGATGGCAATGATAGGTCCTGTACCATCGCCCTTTGCACCAAGGGTGAATTCGATGGATGCCGAATCGTCAAACCTTACTCCGTCCGCATCCTTGAGGCTGCCTTTGACTACAAAGCGGATGACGCTTCCGGCTTTGAGCCATTTGCTTTCATCGGTCTTCTCCTTGCAGTTGAACCAGATTTCCTTTTCATTCTTGATCACTGGGGCATCAAAGTATTTTGACAGGTCGATGAATTTCTCATCTGAGTTTGCGGTCTCACGCTGATAAAGTTCAAAATAATTCTTATATATTTCTGGATTTTCTTTTGTCGAAATACATGACTCGTCGATTGCTTTTGAGAAGCGGATCTTGATAGGAGTCGTGCGGACTACATTTGTCGAATAGTTTACAGGTTCCGTCGTCGTGACTCTCGGACGTGCTCCACACCACGGAACAAGTGTAACCTGGCCTATGTCCTTGAGGATCGTCACCTCAACCTTTACAAAGGAGGCCCCGGTTTCATTGGTGTTGTCAGCATTTCTATACTGAACTACAGTAGTCCCCAGCTGGTCGTCCATTGTCTTTGTCTCATCATATTCAGAAAAAGCTGTCCATCTTAGGAATTCCGCATTCTCGTCGGCAAAAAACTGCACCATGAACGGAACTCCAACCTTTGCCTCGATGGCAGACTTGGAGACTTCACCGGTTCCGGCTTTTGGAAGAACCACGACATTGACAGACGAGGCCGTACTGATCTTTACTTCTTCTGAAATTTTCTCCCTGAACTCGGTATTTGAGCTCAAGAAATTCTCGCAGGAAATAAAAACTGCAGGTAAAAGGATTGCAAGCAACGGGAGGGAAAATTTTTTCATAACTGACTCCGACTTTTATTTACTATTGCTTAAAATTCTGAACTCTCGCTTTAATTCTGAATGAAATAGTCGGAATAATCAAGAAAAAAAATTGATATTATAGAATAAAAAAATTAGTTATTTGATTAGTGGCTTGAATGTAATGACCCTTCGACAGGTTGTTGACGCGGACCCTTCGACAGGCTGTTGACGCGGACCCTTCGACAGGCTGTTGACGCGGACCCTTCGACGAGCTCAGGGATCCTAAGTTGGCTCAGGGGGCCTAGGTAGAAACAGGGTCCCTGAGCTTAGTCGAAGGGCCCCTGTCCATAGCAATTATTGAATGCAAGGGCCCTAACTTCAATTAGAAATAAGCGGCTGTCTTGTCTTCCCAGTCGATGATTTCTTCCGGCTTGAAGAAAATGTTGATTTCGCGTTCTGCGCTTTCATCGCTGTCGCTTGCGTGGATGATGTTGCAGTTTGTGTGAAGGCCAAAGTCTCCGCGGATTGTTCCAGGAGCAGACTCTGTTACCTTTGTGGCACCAACAAGTTTGCGTACGAGAGTAACACATTCGTCACCCTGCCAAACCATTGCAACTACAGGAGCACTTGTAATGTAATCAACAAGTTCACCAAAGAAAGGCTTCTCTTTGTGTTCCGCATAGTGCTTTTCTGCAACTTCTTTTGTAATCTGAATCATCTTAAGGCCAACAAGCTTGAGGCCTTTTCTTTCAAGGCGAGTAATGACTTCGCCAACGATCCTGCGGTTAAGTACCCCAGGCTTAAGCATTGTATAACATCTATTTCCCATGGGTGAAAATATATCAGAATGAGGTATAAAATTCAATTTGGAAATTCGTTGTTTAATTAATGCCAAATATATATATATGAAACCTGCTCCCGCACGGAACCATGCCAAAGCTGCTCCGGTGCTCCTTTCCATCAACAAAAGCAGCAGGCTTTGCCTCCTGAGTCCTGTTGGTTCGCAGGTCGCATTTTGTCATGAACCCGTGCTACGCAGGTTTCAGCTCTTTTGCTTTAGCATTTGTTTTACAACGCTATCAAATTGAATTTTACAGTTGCTTAGATTTTCACCTGTGCTCATTCTTTTAATGTTTAATTTCTGCAAATGCGTTATATTTAAAGCATCAACGTATGTGAGGTACCCCTATGAAAAAGATTTTTTATGTATTGGCTGCGGTTCTGGCTTTTGTTCTTGCCGGATGCAGAAGCACGGATGTCTCAAAGAAAGCAATCACACCTTCGGCCCTCTGCGGAGAATGGAAGATAGCAAGCCTGAGCGGTTTTGATTCCGCAAAAATTCCTGAAGCAACCCTTTCTGTCATGGCAAGGGATGAAGACGAATTCAGCCTCAATGGATTTTCCGGAGTGAACAGTTTTTTTGCCAATCTTAAAAACAGCCCTGACGCATTTCCCATCGGAGACCGCCTTGCTTCAACAAAAATGATGGGTGCTCCTGAAGACATGTCTTTTGAAGATGTACTGATTCACTTGATTGCAGTTTCGGCATCCTGGAAAATTGAAGGAAACACATTGAAAGTTACACACGGAACTACAACAGCGGTCTTTGTTAAATAGGCAGCGTTCATAGTTCCGCCTTTACAATCCCTTGTCTTAAACGGCATGGGATTTTTTTTATTCCGTCGATATGATACAATCTTTTCATGGAAAAGAAATTAAATTTTTTGGAACAGAGAATCCTTAAAGACGGAATTGTAAAGGAAGGCAATGTCCTCCGCGTTGACAGTTTCCTGAACCACCAGCTTGACGTTTCACTCCTTGAAGAAATCGGAAAGGAATTTTACAAAAGATTCAAATCGGAAAAAATCACAAAAGTTCTTACTGTTGAATCTTCCGGCATTGCCATTGCATGTTTTGTCGCACAGAAATTCAAGGTGCCTGTCGTATTTGCAAAAAAATCAAAATCATTGAACCTTGCGGACGACGTGTATTCCGCAGAAGTCGAATCCTTCACCCACAAGACAAGAAACACCGTTGTGGTTTCTAAAAAATACATCCAGAAGAACGACAGCATCCTCGTAATCGACGACTTTCTTGCAAACGGTGCAGCCCTCCAGGGACTTATTTCAATTCTTAATCAGGCAGGTGCCAGCGTTGCAGGTATCGGAATTGCAATTGAAAAAGGATTCCAGCCGGGCGGTCAGTTCATCCGCAACATGGGTTACCACCTTGAGTCCCTCGCCATCGTTGATTCGATGGAAGTTGAACCAAAGAAAATCAATTTCAGAAAATAATTTTTTACAGGAGTTATAATATGGAACAGATGAAGGAAATCTACGAGCTTGACGGAAAGATCAATCCGCTCAAGGGACTTCCATTTGGATTGCAGCACGTTCTTGCAATGTTCGTTGCAAACATCACACCAATCATGATCATCGCAGGTGCCTGTGGTGTCGGACAGGAAAATGTCGCACGCCTCATTCAGTCTGCAATGCTCATCGCCGGTATCGGTACTTTCATCCAGCTTTTCCCACTTTGGAAAATCGGATCACGCCTTCCAATCGTAATGGGCATCAGCTTTACTTTTGTTGGGATCGCATGCGGCATCGGTGCACAGTTTGGCTACGGCGCAATCGTTGGTGCCGTAATCATCGGCGGTCTCGTTGAAGGAATCCTCGGTCTCTTTGGAAAATACTGGATCCGCTTCATCAAGCCTATCGTTGCAGCGAACGTTGTAATCGCCATCGGTTTCTCACTGCTTGGTGTAGGTGCCCGTTCATTCGGCGGCGGCTATGCTCCTGACTTTGGTTCATGGCAGAACTGGACAATCGGAACTGTAACTCTTGTAAGCGGTCTCGTTTTCTCTCACTTTGCAAAAAGCTATCTTAAATCACTCTCAGTTCTTTTTGCACTCATCGTCGGATACATCCTTGCAATCTGTTTTGGAAAAGTAAACTTTGCACCGGTTACATCAAGCCCAATCGTCGGACTTCCTGCATTCATGATGTTCAAGCCAACTTTCAACGCAGGCGCAATCATCTCTTTCATCCTCATCTACCTTGTTTCAGCAACAGAAACTTTGGGTGACACTTCAGCCATGTGTGCATCGGGACTTCACCGTGACATCACGACAAAGGAAGCTTCTGGCTCAATTGCATGTGACGGTTTCATCAGTGCATTGGGCGGACTTTTCGGATGTTCACCTATCACATCATTCAGCCAGAACGTTGGCCTTGTTGCCATGACAGGCGTTGTAAACAGAATCGCAATCGCTACAGGTGCCGCAGTTCTCGTCATCGCCGGAATCTTCCCTGTATTCGGAGCTCTTCTTGCAACATTGCCTGATGCAGTTCTTGGCGGATGTACCATCATGATGTTCGGTTCAATCGTTACAAGCGGAATCCAGATGCTCAGCAAATGCGGAACATCATCGAAGAACGTTACGATCACAGCCCTTTCATTGAGCATCGGTCTTGGCTTCACACAGATCAACGAAATGTTTGACGCATTCCCTCAGATCGTAAAAACTGTCTTCAACGGAAACTGCGTTGCAGTAGTATTCGTAATTGCCCTCGTACTTTCACTCTGCATGAAGGATGAAAAGGCGGAATAATTACTGAGCACCAGTTGCTTGCAAGGGACTTTCCACATGATTGGATTGTCCCTTTTTTTTATGTACAATATCAACATGAACTGGTACTTAAAAAAAATTGATGAATTAAAAAACAAAAATCCATCGCCGATTATTTCATGCTGCGGCGACGACTGTTCAATCTGCCCAAGATTTCTTGCAGAAACGGAAGATGAACTCAGGCAGACGGCGGAACTTTGGTACAGGGCTGGTTGGAGAGGCCACGTTGTATCAAACGAAGAAATCAACTGCACCGGATGCGGTTCAGGGCCAACATGCGGCTTTAAAATCCTGCCGTGCAAAAAAGAAAAAAACGTCAGCGACTGCAAAAACTGCCGGGACTACATCTGTTCAAACCTCAGGAATCTTTTCAGGAACTCGGACAAAAAAGAGGCATCGCTAAAAAAAATCTGCGGAGATGAACTGTTCCGTCCCATTGCAAAATCCTTCTATGAAAAAGAATTCAATCTTGAATTTGCACGCACTGCATCAGCTGAAGACATCGGTTCAATCTGCCACATAAGCCTTAATGAACTTGGATATGAATGTGATGAAAAGCTTGTCCGACAGAAACTGGTTCAGCTTGATAAAAAACGTGAGGAAGTTTTTGTGGCATTGTACAAAGGCAACGTTGTCGGATTTGTTCACGTTGAAAAATACGATGTCCTTTATGCACCGACCATGGCAAATATTCTTGGGCTTGCAGTAAGCAAAAAATTCCAGGGCATGGGCTACGGAAGAATTCTTTTGCGACTTGCAGAAAAATGGGCGGTCAAAAACGGATGCAGTTCCGTCAGGGTGAATTCAGGTTCCGCACGCATTGACGCCCACAAGTTCTACCGCGCCATGGGTTATGACTGCGAAAAAGAACAGAAAAGATTTTTAAAGAATATCTAAACACAATTTCCACAGGAGACAGATATGCTAGACATTAAAAATTTTCTACCGGGAACCGATGAAAAAATCAACCAGCTTTTAAGATTTGCCGCAGAAGTAGA
>CALELJ010000263.1 GCA_937902445.1 uncultured Treponema sp.
CAGACATTTCAATTGAAGGTCAGTACATGGATGCCGGCAGCGGAATTTCAGAAATCAACTATGAGCTTATCCCTAGTGGTGGAACCGATTCTGATAAAAAGACAGGTACCATCGTTGCAACCCGTGATGGCGCAACAAACAACTACAAGTTCAAGGGAACGATCAGCGGATATGCAGCCGGTAAAGACAACAGTCTCAAGCTTTATGCAGTTGATGCCGTTGGCAATAAATCTGTGGATTTTGTTAAGACAGTCTGGATGGATGAGGAAAGCCCTGAATTCAGTGCGGAATTTGTTTCCCTTGATGCAGGTGCCACAGCCTCTTCTGCCAGCGGTACTGTAACTGTCAACGGAAGACAGAATATTGTCCTCTACGGAACAATCAAGGATCTTCAGAGCGGAATCGGTGAAGTCTCTGCAGACAAGGTTCTTGATGTTAAGATTAGGAAAGCCTCCAGTGGTGAAAGCGCACTTGCCCATACTCTTCTGTTCAGGGAAGATTCTGCCGATCTTACTGACTGGACAAATGTTCCTGGAACCAGTGGAACATACAAGGCATACAATGATATTACAGATAAAACCAAGATCAGCGGATGGAAAATCTCCGTTACTGCATCTGACTTGAATTCAGCTCTTGGATCTGGCAACAAGATCGGTACTTTGACTGTAACGACAGTCGATACAGCCGGAAATAAATTCTACAACTCAAGTGTCCTCACATTCTCGGTTGATGACGAGGCTCCTACAGTCGAATACAGCACGGGCCGTGACAACGTAAACGGAACGATTGATATCGAAGGCCGTGTAGAAGAATCAGTGGCCCTCTTCTCAATGGAACTTTACTATGCAATAGGAAAGGATGCTCCGACTGTAACTGGAAATCCGGAAGACCTCTACCTGGATTCGTCAAAGAATCTTTCAAGCTACGGCTGGACTAAATTCGGCGAGACGGTGACTGACATCGCCAAGATCTACAGCTGGAAATTTGAGAACTTTGATTTCAATACACTTTCAGGTGCAATTAACAGAGTGAATGCGGATGCCGATTATGATAGTGGTAAGGGTACAATCTGGATCCTTCCCCATGTAAAGGACAAGGCCGGTAATACAAGCGCAGTCAATGTTACAACTGGCCCTGGCAACACAAAGACATTCAGCTGGAATGCAACAAAATTCAATGTTGACGTCAACGCCGACCGCCCTGTAATTCAGGTTACAAACCTTTCTCGTCAGGTAAAGACAGAGGATGGTAAAACTGTCTACAAATACAGCCTCATAAACGGAACTGACGCCCAGATCAACGGTACTATTACCGACGATGATGGAGAAGTTGCTGCTGGCAATTTCATCGTCAGTGATACACCGATTGTTGTTGATGCCAGCGGAAATGTTACAAGTACAGCTACAGGTACAACGACACTCAACGGTTCCGACTGGACATTTACTCCAAGTAATAAGGATGACGGTCCTAAGGATGTATATTTCTATGTAAAGGACAAAAAGGGAAAGAGGTTCTATACCGGCAACAGTGACAGCGGAAGCTTCTATAGACCATACTTCAAGTACAAGTCAGATGATTACAAGACAGAAAAGGATGATTCTCTTTCTGCTAAAGCCCTCCACTACATCAGCGACTGCAACAGCCCTGAAATCAATTCCGTTAAGCTCATTGCATACAAAGCCGACGGAGAAAAGAACGGCAATGCACAAACTGTAAATACCGGTGTCTTTGTCGGTGGTACGGAAAAGAAATTTGTTAAATTTGAAATCACTGCTGAAGATGCCAATGAAATTGCGGGCATGACTCTTGAAATAAAGGGACCTTCCAAGACTATGAAACTATGGAAGGACAAGGATGGAAAGACTTTAAGCAAAAAGTATTGGGATGGATTTGATAAGGACACTGGTAGTTTTGCCGACTTCGTAGATGGAAATGGTGTGACAGATTCAAAAACTTCAGTCTGGACAACTCAAAAAATCGACATGAGCCAGTTTGGCACCGGTGAAGTGTCGGCCGGTGAGGTGTCAATCACCGTTCTTGCTTACGACAAGTGTGACCTCAAGCAGAACAGCCCTGCCACATTCTATGTGGATAATGCCGCTCCAACGGTTTCAAACATCGAGCCTTCAAAGACGGAAGAAAAAACAGGCGACATTGTACTCAAGGGAATCGCTGACGACAGCACGACCGGACGTTCAGGTCTTGCAAGTGTAAAATATCTTGTGCCTGATGCCACACAGCAAACAATGTCAAATGATGCTCTTGCAGTTGCAACAACTACAAATGAGCTTGGCGAAAATGTTTCCGTATGGGGTGGAAATACTCTTCTTACAAATTCATGGATGTTCACTTTTGATGGTGTGGACACAAGCGGTGACAAAAGAAAGTTTACAAAGGAATTTGCGGAAACATATAAGACTTCAAAGGTAAACGGAATCTATACGATTCCAATCTACGTGAAGGTTGAGGATAACCTCGGAAACGTTCATATTGAAAGACATGAGATCAAGTACAATCCTGATGCCGACAAACCGGTGACAAAGTTCACATATCCTAAGAAATCTGACTGTACTGAAGTTACAGAGGCTTCCGGCAAGTACGTCACCCTTGGTGGCCTTATCCGCGCCACAGGTTCAGCTTCGATTCCGTCAATGACAACATCGGTTTCTTCTGTATACATGCAGATTGATGTGAACAAAGACGGTAAATTTGACACAGTTGACTATGCAGCTCTTGAAGCCATGACAAAATCAGGTTCAACTGACAAGATTTTCACCATGGCAAAGATCAATGATGTTGATGGCGGTGCAAGAGATGAAAGCCTCATCGTTGAAGGCCTTGATACAGCTGAAGAACGCAAGGCCTGGTGGGGAATCAAATGCGACCTTGTTGGTTCCGCCTGGGGACTTAACCTCAATGAAGAAGGTGAATTCAATCCAACCGGCGATGGCACAAAGGACATCCGTCTGCGTGTCTGCGGTATCAATGCAGAAAAGAAGGTAGGTGCATGGTCTGAAGACATAATCGAAATTCACGTAGACTCAAAGGCTCCTCAGGGAACCTGTTCCCTCATTGAAACAGATTCCTCTACATCAACTTCCGGTGTTGCTTCCGTGATACCAAACGCAACACGTGCCTACGAAGCCGGAATGTTCCTTAAGGGTCACTGGTGGCTCGTTGTCGATATCTTTGATGAATCCGGAATCAATGGAGATACGATTGCGGTCAAGAAGGGACTTGAAACCTATGCCGAGGCAAACTGGACAAAGGAAAAGTGTGACAGAACTTATTCCGGTACAACAAAAGACGCATATAAAGTCTACGTTAAGGTAGATCCTAGCGCAGGTGCAACCTATACTGTTACAGCAAAGGACAACGATGGCGGTAACGGTGCAACTTCAAAGACCTTTACCGGAACATACACAGTTGCCGTAGATAATACTGCTCCAAGAATTGGAGACATAAAGAGCGGTGATGAAGTTATTGTTGATAACTACATCGTCAGGGACTCAAGCTACCAGTTTACAATCGACAACATGGTGACTGATGAGACTGGCGGATCAGGATTTGACTATGTACTCTTCTTCTTTGGAAGAAATGATGTCAGCGGAAATAATGTTGCCTACCTCGATCCAGTAAAGGTAACTGGAGAAATCAGTAGCTTCAATAAGGTTACAACATATGATAAGGAATCAATTTCCGTTGAAACAAATCCTGCAAGCCGTTCTCTTGAAAGTGTAAATCTTTATGGAAAGCGTCATACAGGTACCCAGTCTACAAAATCTGACTTCACCGTAAGCGGAGTTTTGGACAAGCATATCCGTGCAGGTGGACTTGTAAAGATCGGCGGTGTTTACAGGACCATTGCTTCCATTGACGGAAACAAGGTCACATTCACTCCTGAAACTGCCGACACGAGTGCAACATCTGCATTCTTTGTTTACGGCCAGACAGCCAACAACGACTCGAAGCGCGAAAGCTTCAATGGTTCATTCTCTCAGAATCCTTACAACATCAAGAACGATGATGGCGACGGAATTCTTGAGTCAATCAACAAGACGACCGGTGTATGGTCTGCAACTTTAAGAAGCGGAAACCTTCCGGACGGTAATGCGACACTCTATGTTCTTGCATGGGACAAGGCTGCAAACGTTGCGATGAAAAAGGTTGATGTATTTGTTTCAAACAATGCACCTCGTATCGCAAAGGTTTACCTTGGAACTGATATTGATGACAACAAGGAATTTGAAGCATCGGAATTTGAAGAGTACTCATGGTATTCAACAGACGGCTTTGCTGAGAAATTCTATCTCAAGACAGAAGGCAGCGGAAGAAAGCCGTTTGCAATCAAGGGCAGCCTTGCTGTTGTTCCGGAAATCATCGGTGGTAACGGAACCATCAACATGGTCATGAACAAGGCTCCTGCTGCTGTGACTGTTGCTGGAGGTGTGGTTGATTATGACAGTGTAATGCCAACAAAGTCGGCAGAGGGAACAGCCATTACGGAAGGCGGAACAGGCTATACGCTTTCACCTTCTACTTCTGCCACAGTTCTTGACAGCAGGAATTCAACTTACTCAATGGATGACGGAAAGACCGCAGGTTTCAAGAAGTTTGTCGTTCCAAAGAAAACTCTTACGGATCTTTCTATTGCTGACGGAACAGGCAAGCCAATGTCATTCACATTCTGGGACAGCACTGACGGAAGAACCATCGGCGTTGATTCCCAGTGCGCAGTCATCTACGTAAGCGACTTTACTGTCGACCTTGTTGATGGAGAAAAACCTAATGTTGTTATCAGACCGTTCAAGTGGAACAGTAAGGACGACAACAGCCTGTTTGAAAATAAAACATCTAATGGTCATATTGAACTTGAGGATGATATTGTAGGAACTGACCTTAACAAGGCTCCGTTTACTGTAGGTGCTCCAAAGGTTTCTGGAAAAATAGTATTCCGCGGAACAGCATATGATGATATTTGTCTTAACAAGATCGTTTACTCTTATGGAAAAACAACTGGCCAGATCAATGCAAGATATGACAATGGAAGTAAAAAGTGGAGTATATATGCAGGAAATAACCTGATTTCTGGAGGTGGCTCGATAACAGGCAGCGACGGATGGAATCTTGTTATTCATGATGTGATTTCTCCAACTGCAACTGGTGATGCTGCAAAGAGAAAGAACTTTAGTGCTGCTGATGCATACTTTGGTCAGAACGGACATAAGATTGCCTGGGAATTTACAGTTGATACAGAAAAGTGGACAAATAATGTTGCAAAGATCGGTGAAAAACTTTCTGTAACTGCTTATGATTCAAGCAATAACGACTCTTCAGAAAGAATAAAGAACATAGTTTCCGAAGAAGACGGAACAAGGCACAATGCAGAATATTCTGTGGATGTTGTTCCGTATGTGACTAAGGTAACTACAAGTTTGAATATCTTGGATGAATCATTCCCAACAGCACACAGCCGTTCCGCTTTGGGACGCTACACTGTAAGGTCTGATGAAAATATTGCAATTGAAGGATTTAATATTGGAACAAATGTTGCGACAGTTTCAGATGGAACAACTACAGTTACACTTGCTAAAAAGAAGATTGATAGTGACGATACAGAAGAAACAGATAATGTTCTCTCTATCGGTGATCTTAAAAGTGTTAAAGTAACTTTATCTGTTAACGATGTTTCAGCAATGAACAATATAAATAATAATGATGCAAGAGGTAATTATCAGGAAACGGTTGCGGCAACAAAGAAAGAGGGGGATGAGGAAATCTACAGCAATTACTACAACCGTCAGCCAAATGGATACAACAACAACCGCCTCACAGATGATATTGAACTTGCAGTTTGGGAATTCAATAAAACTGCTGCAAAAGCAACTGGTGGTGGTATGGCAATTCAGCCTCGTATGCGAATTAACCCAAGTACAGGTGTTATTGGCTTTGCATATGTTGATGGATCGCAGTATTTCGCTATGGCTCGTGGTGCAAGGCGTAATGATGATAGTACTAATATGCAAGATAACAATAACGGTGGTTTTACACCTACTTCTTATGACAGGTGGATGGGTTCCTATGACTTCTTTACATCAACAGAATTTATCTATGATTCTCAGGGACATTCTTTTGGTGTAGCAGCTGGTGGAGACATTAATAGCGGTAGTGCAGATCATTTCGTTCTTGTTTCAAGTGAATGGGATATGGGTGAAACAGGTCAGCGTGGTTCTATGGATGTAAAGAATGCGATTGTTTTAGACCAGATCGGTTTAACAATTGATAGTAAATCAAAATTTGTAAAGCAGAGGTTTAAGTCTCCTTCTTTGGCAACTGCGGTTCATAATAACCAAACTTATTTGTATATGGCTTATTATGATTCTGCTGCAAATCAGATTCGATTTAGACATGCAGTAAACAAAAGAAATAGTGCGTATGGTACTGATAAGGCAAATGGTTCCGATAATACATTCTTAAAGGATAATAAAGTTACGAATGGTTATATTACCAACAAACGAAGTGGTAATGATGGTGGAAATATGCCATTAAAGGGACTTGATTATCGTAATGGAGAGGTTCAGGTAATAACAAATACAACAAACAGGAAGCCAGGTCAATATGTTAGTATTGGAGTTGTTTCTAATGAGGGAGCGACTGTTGATGATGTTGTAGTTGCTGTATGGTATGATGGTTCAAAACTTTTGTATTCATATAATGATACTCCAACAACATTACGTGGAGGAGATACTGCGGCAAGTGGTTGGTCTGATCCTGTTACGGTATTTACAGGTAACCAGAAAAAGGCAGGAAACTACTGCCAGCTTGCAGTAGATAAGAAAGGAGGTATTCATATTGCTGCCTATGACCCACAGACACTGGATCTTGTATATGCATATCTTGATAGTGATATAAAGGGAAAAGCAACAAACTCAAGTGATTTCAAAACTTGTGTTGTAGATTCCTGCGGAGTTCTTGGTGACAAGCTTACTATTGATGTTGCCTATGATACTGCTGATGGAAATGCAATACCATACATTGGTTATTACTCATCAAGCTCTGTAAGACCAAAATATGCATACAAGGTTAATACAAGTAATGCTGCTCCAGTTGGTTCTGTTTCAGATAAGGTAACTGGTGATTGGGAGTGTATTGTTGTGCCTACATCAAGTACAATCAATGAGGAAGCAAACGGACAATATAACAAAATTAATGTTGCAGTTTGGAAAGATGCGGGTGTATTAAAGGCATCTACTACTGGTACCAATTCTAATAACTCCTCATGGGGATATGCTTGGGGTAATGGTTCTAAGAATGCTGTTCTTGGTTATTCTACGGCCATTGATGGTGTTGACGGTAACATCGAAACCGCCCAGATGCGCTAGTTTTTATTCCGCGGTTTAAAACTTTTTGCGGCACCCTGCTAAGGCAGGGTGCCGTTTTTTTTGCGTTAGCGATGGTAGCCCCGTAGTCCACCGGAGCCTTGGCGAGGAGGATGAGCGTCAAGCGAAGGGCGGACGTAGCGACCCGCTAGGGGAACGCCTTCTTGATAAATGACAATGATGTCTAAATTCAGTATAATGAGGCATCTTTTTTTTAGAGGTTATTTATGGCATTGACTAGTGTTTCACCTATTGATGGTCGCTACGAAGGTAAGACAAAGTGTCTTCAGGGATATTTCAGCGAGATGGCTCTTATGAGATATCGCATTTACACGGAAATCAATTATTTGATTAAGCTTCTTGAAACACCAATGCTTAAGGAACGCGTTAAAATTTCTGTAGATACTGCAAAGCTTCGTTCCATCATTGAGATTACAGAAGAAGATGCCGCCATCATCAAGGCATTTGAAACTACAGGTTACGACGGAACTCCTGCAACCAACCACGATGTCAAGGCAATCGAATATTTCATCAAGCGCAAGATCAAGGAAATGGGCATGGAAGAAATCCTTGAGTACGTTCATTTTGCCCTTACTTCCGAAGATATCAACAATATTTCTTACGGACTTATGATTCGCGATGCAGTGAACAATGTTGTTGTTCCGGAAATTCTTACAATCTACGGAAAACTTTATTCGCTTGCAGTTGAACACAAGGATCTTTCAATGCTTGCCCGCACTCACGGTCAGCCTGCTACTCCTACAACTTTCGGAAAGGAAGTTCTGGTTTTTGTGAACCGCATGAAGGAAGAACTCTGCCAGCTTGGAAACATCGACATCCTTCTTAAGCTCAACGGCGCTACAGGTGGATTCAACGCACACAACTTTGTATTCCCTGAATTCGACTGGATCAACTTCAGCCACGAGCTTATCAATTCTTTCAATGCGGAAATCACTCCACTTGAAAACGAATACATGCACACAAAGCCATTGAAGGTTCGCTTCAATCCTATCACAGCTCAGATTGAACCACACGATTCTTACCTGCGCGTATTTGACGGCGTAAAGAGAATCAACAACATCCTTACAGACTTTGCTATGGATACATGGCGCTACATTTCTGACGGATGGATCAAGCAGCGTGCAGTTGCAGGTGAAATCGGTTCAAGCGCAATGCCACACAAGGTTAACCCAATCGACTTTGAAAATGCGGAAGGAAACTTTGGCATGGCAAACGCAATGTTCGAATTCTTTGTACGCAAACTCTGCATCAGCCGTCTTCAGCGCGACCTTACAGATTCGACAGTAGAACGCAACATGGGTTGTGCTTTTGCTCACTCAATGATCGGTTACGCTTCACTTCAGAAGGGTCTCGGAAAAATTGAAGTCAACGCAGACAAGATTACAGAAGCTTTGGAAACAACACCTGAAGTTCTTGCAGAAGCATACCAGAATCTTCTTCGCATGAGCGGTGTGGACAAGCCTTACGAACGCCTCAAGGAAATCACACGCGGCAAGAAAGTTTCTATCGAAGACTTCCACAACCTTGCAAAGAACCTTGATGTTGCAGACGATGTAAAGGCAAGACTTCTTGCAGCAACTCCACTCACTTACACAGGTTTGAGCGGGAAGATCGTCGAGCAGTTTGTTGCAAAGATAAACTAAAAATAGGCAGGGCTACTTCGACAAGCTCAGCAGCCCTGCGCAT